>JAIRNH010000056.1 GCA_031258155.1 Helicobacteraceae bacterium
CGTCCCCCAAAACTCCGCGAGCCGCTCGATCTGCCGCCTCTGCCCATATCAACGCCTCCTTTAGCGCGTCAATGGCGACGCTTATAATACGCGCCGCTCGCGCTATTTGCCTTTAAGCCCGCGTCAAATCCGCTTCCGCTCATATTTGCCTTCTTTCAATTCCGTCTGGCAAACGTCATTCTATCATATATTGATTTTTATTTTTCTAATCATATTTGAAACCTACGCGGCAAGACATATCGCGTTTTCAGCCGACAAGGCGCTTAACCGTTTTAGGCTATGATCGACGTTTTTGGAGGGGCGCGTGAAAGAGATTTTAATCACCAACGACGACGGCTACGAGGCGGACGGTTTGAAGGCGCTAATAGAGGCGCTTAGACCCTTAGGTCGCCTAACGATCGTCGCGCCCGCGACGGAAAAATCCTCGTGCGGACACAGCCTGACGCTTACGCGACCGCTAAAGTTTATCGGCGTTAGCGACGATTTTTACAAGCTCGACGACGGAACGCCCTCCGATTGCGTCTATCTCGCTCTCCACTCGCTCTTTGCCGATAGGGCGCCCGATCTGGTCGTAAGCGGGATCAATCGCGGCGCGAACCTAGGCGAGGATATGACCTACTCCGGCACGGTCGCGGGCGCGATGGAGGCGACCTTAAAGGGGATAAACGCGATTGCGATCAGTCAGTTTATGACGAGAGACGACAACGGCGGCTATAGCTACGACTACGATCTAGCCGCGAAAACAGCCCGCGAGATCGTCCAAAAGATTTTCGAGGGCGGCTTTCCGCTCCCGCCGCGCCAACTGCTAAACATAAATATCCCCCATGTTCGCCCCAATCGGTGTAAAGGTTGGAAAATAACCGTCGCGAGCCGTCGAGTTTATACCAACGACGCTTCTAGACGCGTAAATCCGCGCGGAGAGGAGTATTTTTGGCTCGGATCGCTACCCTTTGATTTTATTCCTACGGAAAACGGCGATTACGAAGCGCTAATAGACGGATATGTTTCAATAACGCCCGTTATGTGCGATCTCACCGCGCGCGCCTCAATCCAAACGCTTCGCGCCAGAATAAACGGAAGTTTGTAGCGCCGTCGCGCTAAATTGGCGCTCTTTTATATCGTCCGCATTCGCCGTTTAAGCAAAAAAGCGGCGCGGGCAAACGCTCGCGCATAGTCGCTTTAGCGTATAATCGCGCCAACCATTACAACGAGGCGGGCAATGAGCGATCCATTTTATGTAACTAGTCCTATTTACTATGTAAACGACGTTCCGCACATCGGACACGCCTACTCTACGATTATCTGCGACGTTTTAGCGCGAAACGCCAGACTAAAGGGGCGCGAGGTCTATTTTCTAACTGGAACGGACGAACACGGGCAAAAGATCGAGCAGGCGGCGAAGGCGAAAAACGAAACTCCAAAGGCTTACGCCGACAAGATCAGCGCGGAGTTTAAGGCGCTATGGGATTATTTTGACGTTACCTACGATCGCTTTATCCGCACCACAGATCGCGATCACGAGCTTGGGGTGCAAAAAGCCTTTGAGATTATGCTTAAAAACGGAGATATATACAAAGGCGAGTTTGAGGGGCGCTATTGCGTTTCATGCGAGACTTTTTGGAGCGATTCTCAACTTTTAGAAGGCGGCGCTTGCCCCGATTGCGGCAGACCGACGGAGCTGTTAAAAGAGGAGAACTATTTTTTTAGAATGAGCGCCTATCAAGATCGGTTGCTTCAATGGTATGAAAGCGACGAAAATCTTATTCTGCCACGATCGAGGCGCAACGAGGTGATCCGTTTTGTGCAGAGCGGGCTAGAGGACCTTTCGATTACGCGCACGACCTTTGAGTGGGGAATCAAGCTGCCAAAAAGCGTCGCCGATCCGAAGCACGTAATATACGTTTGGCTCGACGCGCTGATGAACTACGTTACCGCGCTGGGCTGGGGAACGGACGAAAAGAACCTTCGTTTCTGGTCTAACGCCGCGCACGTTATCGGTAAGGATATTTTGCGCTTTCATGCGATCTATTGGCCTGCGTTTCTGATCAGTCTCAACCTGCCGCTTCCAAAGCGAATCGCCGCGCATGGCTGGTGGACGCGCGACGGCGCGAAGATGAGCAAATCCAAAGGCAACGTAGTCGTTCCGCGCGAAGTGGCGGACGCTTACGGGCTGGAGCGGTTTAAATACTTTATGCTTCGCGAAGTGCCGTTCGGACAGGACGGCGACTTTGCGCAAAAAGCGCTGATCGATCGCATAAACTCCGATTTGGCAAACGATCTAGGCAATCTGCTTAACCGTCTGCTCGGCATGGCGGAAAAATACTTCTCCCTTAACGTTACAACGGTTAATACGCCGCATTTTGACGAGAAAAAAGAGGAGATCGACATTCTGATCGCCTCGCTAGATACGTTGTTCGAGTCAATGCAGTTTCACCGCTATTTGGAAGAGCTATGGAAAGTTTTTTCAATCGGCAACAAAGCGATCAATGATTTCAAGCCGTGGGAAAAGATGAAAACGGGCGACGATAGTCAGGTCGCCGAACTGCTAGTTTTTGTCGCCAATCTGCTGGCGAAAGGCGCCGCGCTCTTAGCGCCGATTATGCCAAAGAGCGCCGATCAGATTGCAAAAGCGCTAGGCGTTACCATCGACGCGGCGATAAGAAAATCGTTAATCGAGCAAGGCGAGTGGATCGCCTCGTTCGCGCTAGAGAGACAGGCGCCGCTTTTCGCGCGGATCGAATCCGCGCTCTTAGCCGAAGCGCCAAGCGTCGGAAGCGAAACGCCGGACGCGAGTTTTGATCGCGTTACGATCGACGAGTTTCGCAAAATCGAGATAAAAGTCGGCGTGATCGCGGAGGCGAAAAGAGTCGAAAAGAGCGATAAGCTCCTACTGCTGCAAGTCGATTTGGGCGAGGGCAAACCGCGTCAAATCGTCGCCGGCATCGGCGAGTTTTATGCGCCGGAAGCGATTATTGGAACGCAAGTTTGCGTTGTAACCAATCTAAAACCCGTTAAGTTGATGGGCTACGAAAGCGACGGAATGGTCTTGGCGGCAAAGGACAAAGACGGTCTGCGTCTAGCGCGCGTTGAATCCGCCGTAACGAACGGAACGCCTATCAAATGAGGATCTCCTCGCTTGTCGAGGTTATCCGCGGCAGACTGTTAAACAACCCCTCGATCGACGCGATCGGAGGGTTTAGCTTCTTGGCGCAAACGACGAAGCGCGGGGAGTGCTACTTTCATAACGGCGACGAGACGGCGTTAAACGCGGCGGTCGCGAACGGCGCGTTCGCGGTTGTCTTCGAGCAAGCGACGCAGCTTAGAGATTGCGAAATAGCGTGGATCGCTATCGACGATATGAACCGCTCCTTATCGGCGCTCTCGCGCTATTTGTTAATCGATCGCAACGCTCTGGTTTTTCGCGCCTCCAAAGCGTGCGCCGCGATCGCTAAGAGCGTAATTTTGGATAAGCGCGTGTCGGTCGATCCAAGCTGCAAAGAGGCGATCGCGCTACTTAGCCGCAAGGAGGATTTTGCGCCGCTTTTTATCTCTCAAGACGGCGGCGCTTTGATCGAGGCGGCGATCAACATAGAAACGTTGGCTTCGGAAGACGAAAACGCGCCGATCGCGATTGTTCGAGAGACGATCTTGCAGACGGAGATCTTATACGACGGCGAACGTTTTACGTTAGCTATGCCGTCGCTTTTTATACCGGAATTGTCCAAAGCGATCGCCTTTGCGCGGCGATTTGGCGCGCCGATTAAACTGGATCGCCGAATAGAGATCGATCGCTTCAGGGCATATCCGATCTCAAACGGCGAACGATTGTTGGTTTTTGATCGCGCAAACGACGAGGAGGCGCGAGAGGCGATCGCCTTTATCCGCCGCGTCGCTCCTTGGGCGAAAATATACGCTCCTAAAGAGCGTTTCGATCCAAAAGCCGCGTTCACCTGCGCGTATCTGAACGGTTTTGACATGCGGGAGGTATTCTCTAATCTGCCGCGATTTACCGTTTTACCGCTTTTTGCGCCCGATGGTTAAGCGTTTTTTAAACGTAGCGCCAAAACGCATCTAAAATACGTTAATATCACCCGTTTATTCTCACTATGGAGCGCCATTGCGTATTGTTCCTCTCTTGCTAACGCTTGCGATCGCGGCGTTTGGCGACGTTACGATTGAGAAAATCTGGTCGGACGACGAATTAAAAGCGCACGAATCGGGCGAGTTTTTGCGCTTTAGCCTCTATAAATTAGAGGGCAACGTTACGGGCAACACGCTTTTAGTCGTCGGCGGCGTGCATGGCGACGAGCCGGGCGGCTATTTCGCGCCGTCGGTTTTAGCCTCGCGTTATAAGATCAATAAAGGCGCGGTTTGGGTCGTTCCGAACCTGAACGCGGAGAGCATAGCCCGTTCAAGGCGCGGGCTATACGGCGATATGAATCGCAAATTTGAGAAAATCGCCGAAAAAGATCGCGATTTTGATATGGTGCGCGAAATCAAAAAGATCATTCTCGAACCAAGCGTCGATCTCGTATTAAATCTCCACGACGGACACGGATTTTACCGCGAGCGGTGGGAAAGCGCCATATTTAACCCCAGAGCTTGGGGGCAAACGCTCGTAATAGATCAAAAAACGCTCGCCGACGCGAAATTCGGCGCTATGGACGAGATCGCAAAGCGCGTTACGGACAATATGAGCGCGTCGCTAAAAGAGGAGCATCACTTTTTTCGCGTCAAGAATACGGAAACGCGCTATAAAGACGAGCAGATGCAAAAATCGCTCACCTATTTCGCGGTTACTAACTTAAAACCCGCGTTTGGGCAGGAGACGAGCAAAAATATCGACGCGCTGGCTTTGAAAGTCGAGTATCACTTACGCTCGATAGAAGAGTTTATGAAGGTGATGGGTATTGAATACGAGCGCGATTTTGAACTCTCTGCGAAAGGCGTTCAGGCGGTTTTGGACAATAGCGGCTCTCTCAAAATCAACGATAAAATATCGCTTGAACTGACCGAGCTAAGAACCGTTTTGCGTTTTATGCCGTTGCGCGGCGGCAAAAAAGATCGTTTTGTTTTCGATCACCCGCTCGGCGCGATGAAACAGATAGACGGGCGCTACGACGTTTTCATAGGCAATAAGCGCATAAGCTCTTTTTATCCTCAATTTTTCAACGATAATTGCCAACTGGATAAAGCGACGATCGCGATCGACGGCGCGAGCGCCGTAACGGCGATCGGCGATACGTTCGAGGTCAAAAACAGCTTTAATATCGCGCCGATCGAAGGCGTTCGCGTAAACGTGATAGGTTTTAGCGCCAAAAACGCGCGAAACGAAAGCGGAATCGTAATCGAGAGAAAAAATATGATCGGACGTTTTAGCGAAGACGTTAGGGAGCGAATCTACCGCGTGGAGTTTTATCGCGGCGACAATTTTTGCGGGACGATTAACGCCAAATTCGCTAAGTAGCTTTCGCGTAAGTCAACGCGGCGTATCCGTATTTGGATCGCGCTTTGAGCGCCGCGTCGTCAATGCGGCGGTTTTTGCGATCCTCTTGATAGGAAAACAGACCATAAACGACGGGTTTATCGTTGAAATCGCCGGCGCTAACGGCTAAATAGTTTATGGCGTCGCTTGGATTTTTGTCGATCGTTTTGAAAGCCTCTTTGGCGATCTGCCGCAATAGCTTCTCGCTAAACGGGCGATCGGCTCTAATTTTGACGCGCTCGTTCGGAAAAATCTCATAGCCCGCGATAAAGGTAAAACTAAGCGGTTCCTTGTTGCTCCGCGCGATATTATAGGCTAGACGACCGCATAGGATATACAGCCTTCGTAGCGCTTCGGCGCGATCGAAGATCGGATCGAAAACGCGCGATATGCCTATCTGTTTGCGCTCGCTCGCGTCGGTTTCTAGCGCAATCCGCTCTCCTTGCAGCTCGCGAAGCAGATCGCGCCCGTTTTTGCCGAGCGCGGTTAGCAGGCTTGGCGATCTGAGCGCGTCGCCCAGCGTTCTTACGCCGTATCGCTCTAAATACGCGCCCGTCTTTTGCCCGATTCCGGCGAGCGCTTTGATTGGTTTGTCGTTTATAAAGCCGTTTATATCGCCGTCTTTAACGATCAAAACGCCAAACGGCTTGGCGCTTTTTGACGCCAGCTTAGCGATCGATCTGTTTGCTCCCGCGCCAATAGAGGCCGGCAGACGCAACTCTTTGTAAAGATCGGCTTGCATATTGCGCAGATACCGCTCGATTTCGTGTTCTTTGATAAATCCCTCTAGCGATCCAAAAAATTCGTCTATGCTATAGCGCTCCAAAACGGGAACGCGCGCCTCTAAAAACTCGGCGGCGGCGTTGGATAACGACGTATAAAAAGGTAGATCGGCGCCCAAAACTCGCAGTTTCGGGCAGCGGCGCAACGCCTCGCAAAGCGTAGTCCCCGTTTTAACGTCGAAACTGCGCGCCTCGTAACTCGCGGCGATCACCACTCCGCGCGCGCGAGAGCCTTCCAAAAAATGTGATCGCCAATCGCCGCCGTCAAATTTACCGCTAGACGCGCAAGGAGGCTTTTGGGCGCTCGCGTTTGTTTTGATCGTCTCGCCGCCAAAGATCGCCGCGTCGTTTCTCTTTACCACCGCAGCCGCCGCGCCGCGAAACGGAGCGTAGCGCGTCCTCTCGGCGCTAACGAAAAAGCAATCAAAATCAAGATGAATAATCATCGCAAATCGGCGCTAAAAACGCCCGTTACTCTGCCGATTATCCGCGCTTCGTCGGGGGAGACCTCGATATTCGGATAAGCCGCGTTGTCCGAAACCAGCGTTAAAGAGCCGATCGCGGCGCGGCGGATACGTTTGACAAACAATCCCAGCGGCGCGGCGATCGCGTAAATAGCGCCGTCCTTGATCCTATCTTCGCCGCGATCGATAAAGATAAGATCGCCGTTTTTTATCGTCGGCTCCATCGAGTCGCCCTCGACCTTAACTATGTCGATCGCGCTTCGATCGCCGCGCGAGGCAAAGGCAAAACAAGGCGCCAACGCCGCCGTTTCATACTCCTCGCCCAGATCGAACGTTCCGCCGCCGGCTGAAAGTTTAGCCTCGCCGAAATACCTAGCGAACGAGTAACGCTCCGTGTTTTCCACAAGCGAAGCGGCGCTTTGGTTGAACAACACCCAATTGATGCTGACGCGCCGCTTAGCGCAGAAGGCGGCGATCTCCTCTAAAGGAAGGCGATCGCGGCTTTTGAGCGTCGCCAAAGCGCCCGCGCCGACGCCAAGCGCCCGCGCTACGTCCGCGTCTTTTACCTTTCCCTCGAACTCGCTTGAAAGTATCTCTTTGATCCGATCTAACGCCTCTTGCGCTCGCGCCATCTTTCGCTCCTTTTTTTGGACAATATAACACGTTGCAATTAAAATACCGTAAAAGATTACATAATGTGATGTTAGCTACGATCGCGATTTAAATAAATCAAGATTTGATCGGCGCGATTTTCCGCTCGACTAGCCCGCTTTTACCGCAAGATCGCTAAAATATAGTTTTAACACGTGTCGGAGTCGTATGAAACAAAGAATAGGCGTTATTTTGGCGCTTGGCGCGTTGGCGCTTGGTTGCTCGCAAAAAGAGGTCTCCAATCAAAGCGCGGAGTATTGGTATCGTCAGGTTTCGGAACAGATCGTAAGAGGCAATATAGAGCTGGCGGGCGATCGGTATTCGGGGTTGGCGGGAGAGCATTTCGGATCGCCTCTTTTAGCGGAGGCGACGCTTATGATGGCGATCGCGCATTTGGAAGCCGAAGAGTATCTGCTCGCCAATTTCTATCTCGACGAATACGCAAAGCGTTTCGGCGCGCGTCAAAACGCGGATCGCATCGCGTATCTTAAATTGCTTTCGGATTACCGCGGAATTACGCGCCCCTTGCGCGATCAGAAATTAGCGCTAGACGCGATCGAGCGATCGGAGGCTTTTGTATCGCGTTTTGGCGAAAGCCGATTTAAACCGTTCGCGGCGACAATCGGCGTCAAAGCGAAGTTGTTTAGTCGCGAGCTTAGCCTGAAGATAGCCGATCTCTATAGACGGCTCGATAAGGAGGAGGCGGCGAAATACTACGAGGCGTTCGGCGAGTTCAAACCCGCCAACGACGGCAAATGGGAACCGTCTTACAGCTGGTTTCCAAAAAGCCTGTTTGAGTAAAGGCGTTTGATGGAAACCGCGCATAACTCTAATTTGCCGACGACAATGCCGCTGATTATCGAAAGCGATCTGTTTTTATACCCTTTTATGATTTCGCCGCTGTTTTTGAGCGACGAAAGAAATATAGCCGCCGTCAACGAGGCGCTTGCGAACCGCGCTCCCGTTATGGTCGCCGCCGCCAAAGAAAACGGCGACGGTTTTTACGACGCGGGAACGGTGGGCATAATTATGCGAAAACAGGTTTTGCCGGATAAGCGCGTTAAGGCGCTCTTTCAGGGATTTTCGCGCGGTAGAATAACCGGCGTAGTCGAGAACGCCGCCGGTCGCGCTATATTTGTCAACGTTTCCGAGATAGAGAGCGGGATATACGACAAAACGCGCATAGGAGCGCTGCTTGAGAGCTTAAAAGAGAGCGCCCGCGCGTTTTCGTCCGTAAACGCGCATTTCCCCAACGATATTTTAGGCGCGATCGAGGATTTTAGCGATCCAAACCGCGCGATCGATTTTATAGCCAGCGCGTTAAGGCTAAGGCACAGCGAGTCTTACGAGCTGTTAATCGAAGCCGATCTTGAAAAGCGGTTAATAAAGCTGCTGGAGATTATCGCTCGGCTTATTGAAAACGCCAAGTTGCAGCGCGAGATCAAAAGCAAAGTGCATAGCAAGATCGATCAGATTAACCGCGAATACTTTCTAAAAGAGCAGCTAAAGCAGATTAGAAAAGAGCTTGGCGAGGAGACGCAACGCGACGAGGAGATCGAGGAGTATCGCAAAAAACTTGAAAAGAAAAAAGACTCTATAGGCGAGGAGGGCTACAAAGAGGTCAGAAAACAGCTCGATCGGCTTGGGCGAATGCATCCCGATAGCGCGGACGCAAATCTGTTGCAAACCTACATAGAGTGGGCGCTAGAAACGCCGTTTGGCGAGTTTTCCAAAAGTAAATTGAGCGTATCCGCCGTCGAGAAAAGACTAGAGCTTGATCACTACGGGTTAAAAAGACCAAAAGAGCGGATTGTGGAGTTTTTTGCCGTTAGGGAGCTTTTAGAGCGGCGCGAGGCGAACGCCAAAGAGCTACGCGGAACGATTTTGTGTTTCGTAGGACCGCCCGGCGTCGGCAAAACGAGCCTCGCAAACTCGATCGCCAAAGCGTTAAAACGCGAGTTGGCGCGAATCGCGTTAGGCGGCATGGAGGACGTAAACGAGCTGCGCGGACACCGCCGAACCTATATCGGCGCGATGCCCGGTCGCATTGTGCAGGGGCTTATCAACGCCAAAACTATGAATCCCGTGATGATATTAGACGAGATCGACAAAGTGGGGCGCAATATGCGCGGCGATCCGACCGCCGCGCTTTTAGAGATACTCGATCCGGAGCAAAACGATCACTTTCGCGACTACTATCTGAACTTCTCCATAGACCTTAGTCGCGTCGTTTTTATCGCTACGGCTAACGATCTAGGCGCCGTCCCCGCGCCGCTTCGCGATCGGCTGGAGGTTATCAATATCAGCAGTTATACTCCGCAGGAGAAGATCGAGATCGCCAAACGCTATTTGATTCCGCAGGAGCTAAAAAAGCACGGGCTAGACAAGGAGGAGCTAAAAATATCCTCCGCCGCCCTGCGCGATATGGCGGAAAAATACACCAAAGAGGCGGGCGTTCGCAACCTGCGCCGCGCGATCGCGCAGATTTGCAGAAAGGCGGCGAAAACGCTTCTAGCGGGCAAAAGCGGGGGGGTCGCCGTCGGATCGGACAACCTCAAAGAGTATCTGGAAAAAATTATCTACGAGGTGGAACGCGTCGGCAAGAAAAATATCGTGGGCGTGATTAACGGGCTGGCTTGGACTCCCGTCGGCGGCGACGTGCTGAAAATCGAAGCCGTTAAAATCCGCGCGAATAGCGGCGGTTTGCAATTAACGGGCAGTCTTGGCGACGTAATGAAAGAGTCGGCGCAGATCGCCTACAGCGTGGTAAAAACGCTGATAGACGAGGGTAAAATAAAGATCGATCTAGCCTCGATTCCTAAAACTACGGACGCGAACGGCAAGGAGACGCCGATTACCGCGAGCGACATATATAACCGCCACCTGATCCATCTGCACGCGCCGGAGGGCGCCACGCCAAAAGACGGACCAAGCGCGGGCGCGGCGATGGCGTGCGCGATCGCGTCGATTCTTAGCTCCAAAGCCGCTAGAAGCGATCTGGCTATGACGGGCGAATTGACGCTCACGGGCAGGATTTTGCCGATCGGCGGGCTGAAAGAAAAACTGATCGCGGCGCACCGAGCCAAAATAAAAACCGCCCTGATTCCGCAAAAAAACTACGAGAGCGATCTAGACGAGATTCCCGACGAGGTGAAAAATAGCCTAGAGATTATCCCCGTTTGTAAAATCGACGAGGCGATCAAGCTCGCGTTGGAATCTTGAATGATCGATTATGAAAAGCTCGCCAAATACTCGGCGCCCGTTCCGCGCTACACAAGCTATCCGACCGCGCCGGAGTTTAGAGACGATTGGACGCGGCGCGATCTGAGCGAATGTATAGCGCGATCCAATCAAAGCTCCAGAGCGCTTAGCCTATATTTTCATCTGCCTTTTTGCCGATCGGCGTGTTATTTTTGCGGCTGTAACGTAATATACACAAGTAAAGAGGAGCTAAAAGATCGCTATATCGATTATCTATCGCGCGAGATCGCGATAATCGGCGATATGCTAGACGTAAAACGCGAGGTTCGGCAGATTCACTTTGGCGGCGGCACCCCGACCTTTTTCAGCGCGGCGCAACTTGCCAAAATTATCGGGGTTATCAAATCCGCCTTTCCCAATATAGCAAAGGACGCGGAGTTTGGCGTTGAGATCGATCCTAGATTTTTTACGATCGAGCAGATGGACGTTTTTGCCCAAAACGGCGTTAATCGCGTCAGCTTCGGCGTTCAGGATTTCGATCCTAGCGTGCAGGAGGCGGTGCATAGAGTTCAGCCTTTCGAGATCGCCCAAAACGCCGTTGAAATCGCGCGATCGCGCGGCGTTAAAAGCGTTAATATCGATCTGATGTATGGTCTGCCCCGCCAAAACGCGGCGACGTTCGAGCGAACCCTAGAGCTAACTTTGCGACTTGCGCCCGATCGCCTCGCGCTATTTAACTACGCGCACGTCCCGTGGCTAAAAAAAACTATGCGCAAGATCGACGAGAGCGCTATCCCGCCGAGCGCCGAAAAACTAAAGATGTTTCAAATCGCCGCAAAACTATTTGGCGAGAGCGGTTTTGAGATGATCGGTATGGATCACTTCGCAAAGCCGGACGACGAGCTGTGCGTCGCGCTGAAAGAGGGCAAGCTGCATCGCAACTTTCAGGGCTACACGACGCATAGCGAATGCGATCTGTTTGGTTTCGGCGTTACGAGCATAAGCGAGGGCGAGGATTTTTACTCGCAGAACGTTCGCGATCTAAGCGGTTACGAAAAGGCTATCGACGGCGGTTTGCCGCCGACGCTTAGAGGCGTCAGGCTAACCGAAGACGATCGGTTGAGAAAACGGGTTATATTCTCGCTGATGGGTTCGTTTTCGCTTGATTTTGCCGCGATCGAGGCGGAATTTGGGATCAATTTTGAACGGTATTTCGCCTCCGATCTAGAGGCGTTAGCGCGGTTAGAGGCGGACGAGTTATTGTCGATCGCAAATCGCCGCATAACCGTCGGCGATACGGGAAGATTGTTGATCCGCAATATCGTTATGCACTTTGACGATTATCTAAGAAAAACAAGCCCGCAAAATCGCCGTTTTAGTAAAAGCGTTTAATAATCGCGCTACAATATCTAGTAAAAAATATAACCGAAAGGATTGTCAAATGATTTCCGCTAAAAGATACTTTGAGGGCAAAAGCGATTTGCGAGCCGATCAGACGACCTTGAAGGGCGAGCGAGAAAAAAAAACGAGCGGCTATTACGAATTGCCCGATACGCAGAGCGCCCTCTTAGGCGATCTTGAAATCTTCGCAAAAAGAACGGCGGGCTTTGATTCGATAATAGTCGTTGGCATAGGCGGATCGTCGCTGGGCGTAAAAGCCGCCGATCGTTTCTTGCGCCACTTACCTCAACGTAACAACAAAAAAATACTATTTCTGGAAAACGGCGATCCTATAGAGTTATCCGTTGCGCTAGAGTCGATCAACCTGCACAGATCGTTTATCCTAATCGTTTCTAAAAGCGGCGGCACAATCGAAACAATCTCTATTTTTAAGCTACTGCTATCCAAACTAGGCAAGAGCGAAACGGACGGCTCTTGCGCCGAGCAGTTCGCCTTTATCACCGACGAGGGTTCGCCGCTAGACAAGCTCGCCCAAAACAACGCGATCAGCCGTTTTCATCTGCCCAAAAACGTCGGCGGGCGTTTCTCGGTTTTAAGCGCCGTCGGGCTTGCGCCGCTTAAGACGCTAGGTTACGACGTGGAGCGACTTCTGGAAGGCGCGAAAGCTACGCGCGACGATTTTTTCAAGGACGATCCTTTGGGTTTAAGCGTCAAATCTTCGTTTATCGTGGAAAACGGCGCGCGAATAAACGCGATTTTCGCCTATTCAAACAGCTTTGAAGAGTTTGTCAAATGGTATGTCCAACTCTGGGGCGAGAGCTTAGGCAAGCTGGACAAAAATAAAAAGCGCGTAGGTTTTACGCCTGTCGGCTTGATCGGCTCGGTGGATCAACATTCGTTTTTGCAACTGATTATGGAGGGTCCGCTGGATAAAACCGTAACCTTTATTAAAGTTCGCGATTTTAGGCGTAGCGTCGCAGTGCCGCCGATTAGCCTCGCGGGATTAGAGAAAAACGATTTCGCTAACAACCAAACCTTTGAAAACCTGATCAACGCGCAAGCGGACGCGACGCTAGAGGCGCTAAACAGCGTAGGCGTTCCGACCGACGAGCTGGTAGTCGATCGTCTCGACGAGTATTACTTGGGCGCGCTATTTATGTATTACGAGCTTTTAACCTCTTTGGTTGGCGCGAAACTTGGCGTCAATACCTACGATCAGCCGGGCGTGGAGCTTGGCAAACAGATTCTTGAGAAAAAATTTAAATAGGATATTACAATGAGCGCGATTGCGGTTATGACAAGCGGCGGAGACAGCGCCGGAATGAATCCGGGCATCAAGCAGTTTGTCGAGCATAGTTTAGAAAGAGGACTGAAACCATATTTGATTTACGACGGGCTAGAGGGCATGATCGACAACAGGATCAAGCCCGCCGCGCATAGAGACGTTTCGGGCATTATCTATAAGGGCGGCACGATCATACGATCGTCGCGCTCTAAGCGGTTTTTTGAAAAACAGTGGCGCCAACGCGCCTATGATAATCTGCGCGCGCACGATATAAATAAACTCGTCGTTTTTGGCGGCGACGGCTCTTTTCGCGCGCTCGACGTTTTTTACCGCGACTTTGGCGTGCCGTTTATCGGCATACCGGCGACGATCGACAACGATATTTTTGGCACCGATTACTGCCTTGGCGCGGATACGGCGTTAAATATTATCCGTCAAGCGATCGACGACGTGCGCGACACGGCGAGCAGTTTTAAGCGCGCCTTCGTAATCGAAACAATGGGGCGCGACTGCGGCTATCTCGCTCTCGTTAGCGCGCTTACTAGCGGCGCGGAGATCTGCCTTATCCCCGAACTCTCCTACGATCTGGAAAGTCTCGGTCGGCGCTTTAAGCGCGAGGTGCAAGCCGGTCGCACCTATATTATCGCGATCGTAGCCGAAGGGGTAAAATTCGCCGCGCAGCTAACCGAATGGCTAGAAGACGAGATCGGAATGGAGTCGCGGCTGACGACGCTGGGGCATATTCAGCGCGGCGGCAGTCCGACGGTTCATGATCGGTTGATGGGCTTTGAGTTTGCCACGCTTGCGATCGACGGCTTGCTTGAAGGGCGAAGCGGCGAGGTAGTCTGCTACAAAGCGTCCAAAATGGTCTATAAATCCATCGGCGAAATCGCTGGCGGAGAATACAAGATCAATCCGCTCCATTTGGAAGCCGGTAAAAAACTGACGAAATGATCGACTGGCTTAATACGAGCGCGGCGATCTGGCGCGGCGACGGTTTTAAGGCGGTTAAACGTCTTGATCCGATCGCTCTTGGCGATCTACTGGGAATAGATCGCCAAAAGGAGCTACTGCTTGCCAACACGCGCCAATTTCTAAGCGCCAATCCATGCAACCACGCGCTATTGTGGGGACAGCGCGGCTGCGGCAAATCTAGCCTAATCAAAGCGGTTTTCAACGAGCTAAAAAGCGAGGGGTTGCGCCTAATCGAGGTTGATCGCGACGAGCTTGCGAATTTGCCGTTAATCGCCGATTTGGTAGATAACGAGCCGTTCAGGTTTATCCTCTTTTGCGACGATCTGAGTTTTGAAAACGACGAGCGCGGTTATAAGGGGCTAAAGCGGATTTTGGAAGGCTCTATCGAGCTGCCGCCGGATAATATCAAGATTTACGCCACCAGCAACCGCCGCCATCTGGTAAGCGAGAGCCTAAGCGATAACGACGGGGCGATCGTAGCGGGAACAAGGGGCGAGCTACACTACGCCGACGTTGTGGAAGAAAAACTTTCTCTATCCGATCGCTTCGGCTTGACGCTCTCGTTTTACGCGGGCGGCGAAGAGGAGTATTTGGCGCTGATCGACGCGTATTTTAGAGATTACGGGGGCGATCGCGCAAAGCTGATGTCGGAGGCAAAGCGTTTCGCGCAACTTCGCGCCGGCAGAAGCCCCCGCGTCGCGAAGCAGTTTATAGGCTACTACGAAACCGCCCTAAAACGCTAATTTCCCGCGCGAAACCAAGCGCGTTTATCCCAAAACGCCCGCGCGATCCTTTACCAACAAAGAACGCGGAATCCTACGAATGGCGATCGCCGGCGTTAGGCGAACTTTTGTCTCTCGCAAAGAATACGGATCGCGGTTAGCGCGTTTCGTTGCGCGAAATAACAATCCGCGCGTCATTTTATGGGACTTGGGCTCGATCTAATCCGTTAAAAAACAATGTCGATCAGCTGACTTTCGTTTTACGGATCGATATTTTCGCGCCCTCTTTGTCACCCGCGCGGAGCGATAGAAACGCGATCGCTTCATAGTCGCGAAAGAATGCGGGTATCCACTCCCCCTCGATCGCGCGAAGTATCGCAATTAACCCTCCTCCCTCCATCATTCCCGCGAAGGCGGGAATCCATCCCCTCTCTCCTTCATTCTAGCGAAGCGCCCGCTTTGGTAGGAGCGCAAGGCGCGTAGGATTGCGGGAATATATCTCTCTCTCTCGCCTTCGGCGTATCTGGATACCCGCTTTCCTACGCGATTACTGGATCGCTTAAAGCGCCAACTTCTACAAAAATATTGCGATTGGCGGTATCGCCTAAATCAAGCCGATCGTTGTTAGGTTCCGTAGCATAAACCTCGCCGTTTTTTGATAGCGCGAGGGAGTGATTGTCGCCGGTAATTCAGCGATAATGTTTTTGCCGCTTAAACTTGTAACTTCGGTAAAGGTTTTGCGGTTGGTTCCATAACCGCTATCGCCTAAACCAAGCTGACCATTGTTGTTGCGTCCCGCAGCATAAACCTTGTCGTCTTTTGATAGCGCAAGGAAGCGCTTGGAGCCGGCGGATATAGCGATAATTTCGGATTTAGTTTCGCCTTTGGCGCTGCTTTCGTTTTCCGAACCTTCGCTGTAGCCGCTTGAAGCAAACGAAATAAACGCGATCGTTAATAGTTTAATAGAAATAGAAAACAGTTTTTCAATCGGCGCTAAAACCGCCCGTTTAGTCAAAAGCGATTGTCCGCTATCATTTTTGTTAGCGGTTGGCGATAACAATCCGCGATCGCCAATTGATTTAGATCGCGTTAAACCGATCTTTCGCAAAAAAGACGATAACACGAAAACTCCTTCTATAACTAAAGATAAGGCTCTCGATAATGGCTATCTCTGACTTAAAGCGTTTAACAAAACCAAATTAGCGACTGCTTTTTGTCGGATTGGCGTTTCGCGTGAATTACAGAGAAGCGGAAACGACAATTCGCGCGATCAAGCGCGATAAAACGGCGAACCAACCACTGCCAACGTTTTAATGCGCGTTATACCGCGTATTTCTCGTCATACCCGCACGAAGCAAGCGCAAGCGCTTAGTAATCGAAGGCGTGTATCCAGAAACGCAGAAGAATAGAGAGAGATGGATTCCCGCTTGCGCGGGAATGACGGAAGCGCGGTTTCCGCTTTTCGGCGCGTTCTTGGTTTGTTATCGGCGCGCGGCGACGCTAAAGGACGCGCCTTTTTATTATCGCGGTTAATCGCGCAAGAGCTTCATATATGGCGACAATGCGCAACTATCCAACTCGCGCGCTTTTTAGATCGCCTAATATCTCGTAAGCAAGTTTGCGATTGCGGGGTTTGGATTGGCTATGCGGCGGCGTAGATACGGCGCTAGGGCGTTCTAGGCGGCGTTGAACGTAAGGATAAACGACGCGCCTTCGCCCTCTTTGCTTTTTAGCCTGATTTCGCCGTTATGAACCATAACGATATGTTTGACTATGGCAAGTCCAAGCCCCGTGCCGCCGGTTTTTTTGGATCGGGATTTATCCACGCGGTAGAAGCGCTCGAAAACGCGGCTTTGCGCCTCTTTGGGAATGCCTATGCCATTGTCGGCGATCGTTACAAAAATCTTGCCGTCGTTTTGCGTTATTTCAATCTCAATTAAGCCGTTTGGTTTGTTATATTTAACGGCGTTGTCGATCAGGTTGTAGAACGTTTCAAAGATCATCGATCGCGCGCCGAGAATAACGCCGCCGCCTTTTAGCGTTACGCGCACTCCGCGCTCAAGCGACTTTAGCGCCAGCGCGTTTATCGCGTCGCTCGCAATCGCGTTTAGCTCGATCGGCGCGAACGACTCGGAGCGCTCGCCCTCGTCAAGCTCCGAAATTTTAATAATATCCTCGATCAGCGCGATCAGCCGCGCCGCCTCGTCTTTGATCTTTGCGTAAATCTCTCGTTTATCGCCCTTTTTTACCATATCGCCGCTAAGCATCTCCGCGTAGCCGTAAATGCTGGTCAGCGGCGTTTTCAGTTCGTGAGAGACGTTAGCGGAAAACTCGCGGCGCATCTCCACAAGTTTTGTCTTTTCAGCCAACTCCGTCTCGATCTGCTCGCGTTGCGCGGCGATGGTTTTGGCAAACGGCTCGAACTCTTTGTAGGGCGCCTCGAATTTGGCGTTTATATCCGCTTTGTTAATTGGGTCGATTATCTTTTGCGTAAGCCTGCTAGCCATCGCGAAGGAGAGGACGATCATAACCGCCACCACGCCTATTATCGTTGGTATGGCGCTCGCAAACGCGCCAAAAACGCTGGAGGTCGTTATAGCCGCCCGCAGTATCGCGCCGTCGCTTAGTCTGATCGCGTAGTAGTAGGTCTCCTCTTTGATCGTATCGGAAAATCG
The DNA here is from genome assembly GCA_031258155.1 of Helicobacteraceae bacterium. Classification (NCBI taxonomy): domain Bacteria; kingdom Pseudomonadati; phylum Campylobacterota; class Epsilonproteobacteria; order Campylobacterales; family Helicobacteraceae; species Helicobacteraceae bacterium. The sequence goes on from JAIRNH010000056.1 coordinate 17,642, forward strand.
TTTGGATTCGCCCGCGCCGTTTTTAAGCGCGGCGATAACCTCCTCGCGATCGGCGTGATTTGCGAGATCGACGGCGCTTACGAAGGCGTCGAACGCGACCGTTCCGTTTTGCTCTATTAAGCTAATTCGGACGCGATCTTTGCCAACCAAGATCGCCTTTTGCGCCGCCGTTTTGGAGTTAGCGCCCACAAACGGCGCCAAGCGCTCTTTAAGCGTCGCGCGCGCCTCGTTCGCGACATGCGCGTAAAACGCGAGGCAAAGCGCCAACGCGCTCAATGTCAGCGTAACGGCGACCAACGCCGTCATATAGACGTATATCTGTCTTCTCAATAGTTAGTCTTTGGCGTCTTTGCGACGCGATAGCCTCAAAATTATACGCTAATCTTTGATCGTATAGCCTACGTTTCGGACGGTTTTTATCAGATCGCCCGCGCCCGCGAGCTTATGGCGCAACGATTTAATATGCATATCCACCGTGCGGCTTTCGCCTAGATAATCAAACCCCCACACCTGTTCAAGCAGCATATTTCGCGTGAGGACGACGCCTTTGGCGCTCATCATATATTTAAGCAGCTCAAACTCCTTGTAGGTTAGCGCGATCTCTTTTTGATTGACGAACACCGCGCGGCGATCCGCGCGCAAGGTAATCGCGCCGATTACGACCTCGTCCGCTTTTTCCTCGCCGCATCTTCGTAAAACCGCTTTGATTCGCGCGATCACCTCCAAAACCGAAAACGGCTTTGCCACATAGTCGTCCGCGCCTAGATCAAGCCCTTTGATCCTGTCCATCTCCGAGCCTCTAGCGGTGAGCATAATAACGGGCGTGGTTTTGGTCTGTTCGTTAAGTTTTAGTTTTTTCAAAATAGAAATGCCGTCCTCGTCGGGCAGCATAATATCCAGCAAAATCAACGATGGCGTTTGCGTTTCCAGCGCCCTGCGAAAGGCGATCGCGTCGGCGAAGCCTTCGGCTTTGAAACCTGCGGAGTTCAGCGCGTATAACGCCATTTCGCGGATATTGTCGTCGTCCTCCACCATAAAAACGCTTCGCGTTTTTTTGCTCACGCCTAAAAAACCCGCCTGTTTTTATGCGTTCCGTCGATCGAAAATATAACCCACTCGGCTATATTTACGGCGTGATCGCCGATACGCTCGTAATATTTAGCGATCTGTAACAAATCTATAATCTCCTCTCCCCGATCGGGGTCCTTATGCACAAGAGCGATTGTATCCTTTTTTGCCGTTAAGTATAGGTTATCCACTATATCGTCGTTCGCTATCACCGCCTGCGCCAGCGCCATATCTTTTTTTACATACGCTTTAACGCTGTTCGTTACCATCATAATCGTGTTATCAGCCATCTGAGATACCAGCGCGAGGTTTTTGGAGCGCTCCCGATCGGAGAGATAGACGCTTAGCTCGGCTATATCCGCCGCCTGATCGGCTATGCGCTCCATATCGGTGATCATCTTGAGCGCGGCGGAGACCTGCCGCAGATCGCCCGCCACAGGTTGCTGTTTTAGCAGCAGTTTCAGGCAGAGGCTTTCGATCTCGCGCTCTTTGTCGTCGATCGCGTCGTCGCCCTCGATCACGGCTCGCGCCGCTTCCAGATCGCGCGTTTGGAGCGCTTTTGTCGCTTTGGTTATAGCGCGCTCTATCAGCGCGCCCATCTCGATCATGCTTACGTTTAGCCGCGATAGTTGTTCGTCGAAGTTCTTGCGCATCATCCAAATCTCCCCGTAATGTAATCTTCCGTGCGCTTATCCTTAGGCGTGGCGAAGATCGTTTCGGTTTTATCGTATTCAATCGCCTCGCCCAAAAGAAAAAACGCCGTTTTGTCGCTTATTCTCGCCGCCTGTTGCATATTGTGCGTTACGATCGCGATCGTATATTTTTCGCATAGCTGGATCAGCAAATCCTCGATTTTGCCCGTGGAGATCGGATCGAGCGCGCTTGTCGGCTCGTCGAGTAGCAGCGCCTCTGGCTGAACGGCTAGAGCGCGCGCTATGCAAAGACGCTGCTGCTGACCGCCCGATAGTCCTAGCGCGGGCTTTTTGAGGCGATCTTTCGCCTCCTCCCACATCGCGGCGTTTCGTAGCGAAGTCTCCACGATCTCGTCTAACGCGCGGCGCGATCTAACGCCGTGCGTGCGCGCTCCAAAAGCGATATTGTCATAAACGCTCATAGGGAACGGATTTGGTTTTTGGAAAACCATTCCGACCCGTTTTCGCAGCAGATTTACGTCCATATTGTCGTATATGTTCTCTCCGAATAGCTTCGTCTCGCCCGTTATAACGCACCCGTCGATCAGATCGTTCATACGATTGAGCGTCCTTAGCAACGTCGATTTTCCGCAACCGGAGGGTCCGATAAACGCCGTTATCTCGTTCTTTTCTATCGTCATATTCACCGATTTGAGCGCGTGAAAATCGCCGTAGTAAAGATTCACGTCGTTGATTTCAAAACAGTCGTTCATGCTCATGCCGCGCCGCCTCCCGCCTTTTTTGCTATATACGCCGAAATCGCGTTGATTACGATTACAATCGCAAGCAACGCCGCCGCGGTGGCGTAACCCTCGTCGATATGCAGCCCCTCGCTAGAGAGCGCGTACATATGCACCGAAAGCGTCCGCGCCGATTCCATCGGGCTTGCGGGTATCTGCGCCACCGTCCCCGCCGTATAGACTAGCGCCGCCGTTTCGCCGACGATTCGCCCGATCGCGAGCGTAATACCCGCGAATATGCCGCCCATCGCCGTTGGAAGCGCGATCTTCACAATCATTCGCAACTTGCCTGCGCCAAGCCCAAACGCGCCCTCGCGGTAAGCGTCGGGGACCGCCTTGAGCGCCTCTTCGCTCGCTCGCATAATCAACGGCAGGATCATAATCGCCAGCGTAAAAGCGCCTGAAAGCAACGAAAACCCCCACCCAAGAAAAACGACGAAAAAGAGCAGTCCGAACAACCCGTGAATAATCGACGGAATGCCCGAAAGCGTTTCGGCGGTCGTCCGCGCTATTTTTGAGGCGATACTATCGCGTCTAGCGTATTCCGAAAGGTAGATCGCCGCGCTTACGCCAAACGGAACGGAGATAACTAAAGCAAGCGCCATCATCATCGCCGTAGAGATTATCGCGGGCGTCATCGAAGCGTTTTCGCTCGTGTATTCCAACGCAAAGATCGAAGGTTGCAGGTGCGGAACGCCTTTGAACAGAATAAATCCGACGATAAAAACCAACGCCGCGATCGTAGTCAGCGCCGCGCTCCACACGACAAACGCCGTAACGCGCTCGAAAAATTTGTCGCTTTTCATCTAACGCTCCTATTGGCGAGCGCCGAAAAACTAAGGTTGATTATTAGGATAAAAACGAACAAAACAACCCCCGTAGCTATCAGCGCCTCGCGGTGAAGATCGGCGGCGTATCCCATCTCGATCACGATATTCGCCGTTAGCGTGCGAACCCCGTCCATAATGGAACCCGGCATTCTAGCTTGGTTGCCCGCCACCATAATTACCGCCATCGTTTCGCCGATCGCGCGTCCGATACCTAGCGCGACGGCGGCTAACACGCCCGATTTAGCCGCGGGCAACAGCACAAAGAAAATAGCTCTGTAACGTCCCGCGCCTAAAGCCAGCGCGCCTTCGTAGTAGTTGTCGGGAACGGCGCGAACGGCGCTTTCGGAGATCTCTATAATGGTCGGCAGTATCATCACGCCGAGCAGAATGCTCGCGGATAGTATGCTAGCGCCCGTTACGGGTATAAGAATTATCATCGCGACAAAGCCATAAACCACCGACGGAATGCCCGCCAGCAACTGCACGACGGGTTTTACGATTCTGTAGGGTTTGCGCGGACAGATTCGCGCTAGAAAAACCGCCGTAAGCGTCCCGATCGGCGCTCCGATAATAATCGCCCCCGCGGTTACATAGAGACTTCCGACTATCATCGGAAACACGCCAAACAGCGGCGGTTCGTCCGTAGGCGACCACTCCTCGCCGAAGATAAAGTTGAAAAACCCTATCTCGGCTATAGCGGGAACGCCGTTGAAAAACAGGAAGAAACAGATCAGCAGAACCGCCAACACCGACGCGAGCGCCGAACACAGAAAGACGACGCTCGCGATTTTCTCCTTTAAGCCGCTCATTTGAGCGCTTCGTTCCACTTAGTCGTTTTGCCTGAGAAGATGGATTTAACCTGATCTTTCGTCAGGTTGTCCAGCGGGTTTTCCTTATTGACGATCACCACCACGCCGTCAAGCGCGATCTGCGTCGCCGCCAGTTTTTGCAACTCGCTCGCTTTGAGTTCGCGGCTTGCCATGCCTATATCGCACGTCCCCTCGATCGCCGCGTTTATACCCGCCGACGAATCGCTCATCTGAATCTCGATCTTGGCGTTTTTATTGACAAGCAGATACGCCTCGCGCAGTTTTTCCATCACGGGCGTAACCGACGAGGAGCCGGCGACTACGATCTTGCCGCTTAGCGTCGAGCCGCCGAAAGGCTTGGCGTCGTCGTTGATCGCTATGTAGTTTTTGGCGATTACGGCTTGCCCCTCTTTGGAGAGGATAAAGTCGATGAAGCTTTGCGCGAGCGGCGAAATCCCGCTTTTGACCGCGATGTTGAACGGGCGCGCGATCTTATACGAGCCGTTTTTGATATTCGCGCTCGATGGCGACACGCCGTCGATCTTGACCGGTTTGATCGTGGAGTTTAGCGAGCCTAGCGAAATATAACCGATCGCGTATCGATCGGACGCGATATTGGTCATCATCACGTCGGTTTGCTTGGCGATGATCGCCTCTTTGGTGGTCGTGTCTTTTTTCTTGCCGTCGGCGGTTTTCTCCTCCACGCCGAAAAGCTCCACAAACGCGCCTCTGGTGCCTGAACCGCTCTCGCGCGAAACGACATTCACGCCCTTTGCCGCGTCAAACGCCGCCGCTTGGACGCTTGTTTGCCATACGCCGCTTAGCAGACAGACTGCCGCCAGCGATTTTAGTGCCTTGTTCATCTATAGCCTCCTTTTTGATTTGCGAAAAAATCATAGACGCGCAATATATAGGGCGTAAGAGGCTGCAAGTAAAAATTAGGTAAAAAAAACGAAACGCGGCTTAGGTTATCGGCGCGGTTTGCGAAAGATCGCCTCTTTTCGGGCGATAATTTTGCCGATATGTATCGCGCGGAGAGTCAAAATCGGCGCTTTGGCGAGTTTTTTGCTTTTATCCGCTACGCCACAAAAGGAGTGTGTTATGAGTTCGCTATCGTTTTTCGATCCGATAAAGGTCGCGCTGGACTTTCTAGCCATTCAAGCCGACAATATGAGCGGCAAGAGGCTTGAAATAGGCTTTCTGCACTCGAATGAAAAACTGCTGATCGCCAAGCTGATCGTAGATAAGAAGGCGCTCAAAGCCTTCTACGCGCAAAGCGAAAACGAGCCTCTGCAAGAGTTTTCGCCTAGCAAACTGCTTGACGTGGGCGGCGTTAAAATTATCTGAACCGCTTGCGTTCCGATTTGCGCGCTACCGAGCGGATACGTCGGCTATAACTCGCTTTTCCTTGAAATAGGGTTATTTAAAAGATTAAACGTTATCGTCGCTCAAATAAGCGGGGACGAAACCGTTCTAAATATAGAAATCGTCGATTATTGCGGAAACCAAACGCTTATGCGCTTGAAATATGGGCTACTACGAAAGATCGTCCGTTAAGCGAAAGGACGTTTTGAATATGGCTACGGCAAAACTCCGCGACAAAGGGCGGCTATTCAAGACATGGCTTGTCGGCGCGTTACGGCGTTATCCATAGTCTTGCTTGGTTTAATTATCGCCGTTTGGGACACAATATCAGAAATGGAAAGGGGGGCGCAAATACGCAAGAGGCTCCCTTAGCGATCGTAACGATCGGATTTATAGCCGCGTTGGAGGCGATAATGGTCTTAACCTACAAGCCGTCCTATAGCGGCGATCGCAAACGCGATCAAATCGGCAAGGCGGCTTAGTCCGCATCCGCGCGCTAGTTTATTTATTTTGCCTTCGCGCAAAGGTAATCGATAAGCCGTTGTTTTTAGTATCTCTCGGCGAATGTTACGGCTTTTCTACGCAAGAGCAAGAGTCGATTGCTTTGTTTAATCGCGGACGCTCCAAAAACGCGTTCGCAAAGCAGCCGAGCCAATCGCGTTTTATTTAGTTTTAAGCCGTTTTCTGGCATAGTGACCCATATTTCACAAAAGGAGTCGCTTATGCAGACCGCGCCAATTTCAACTTTCGTCGTTTTCGTCTTTTCGCTCCTACTACTACCCGTTCTATAACCCTTTTTTAACCCGTTTCAAGTTCAAACCGAGCTTTAACTAGCTCTTCGCCTATCGGCGTTTATCATTTATTAAGGATCAAAAAATGCAAAAAGAAAGAATTATTATTTTCGATACCACGTTGCGCGACGGCGAGCAGGCGCCTGGGGCGGCTATGAACGTTCGCGAGAAGATCGCGATCGCGAAATCGTTGGAGCGGTTGGGCGCGGATGTGATCGAGGCGGGCTTTCCAATCTCGTCGCGCGTAGATTTTGACGCGGTTTATCAGATTGGAGCGTCGGTTAAAACTTGCGCGGTTTCGGCGCTCGCGCGCGCCAAAGAGAGCGACATAAAAGCGGCGATCGACGCTTTAAGCAAGGCGAAGCGAGGGCGCGTTCATATTTTTCTGGCGACAAGCGACGCGCACTTGAAATATAAGCTCAAGATGAGTCGGGAGCAGGTCAAAGAGATAGCCTTCCAAGCCGTTAAATTCGCTAGAAATTTTGCGGGGGAGGTGCAGTTTAGCTTTGAGGACGCGTGCCGAACGGATCACGATTTTTTGCGCGAGATGACCCAAATCGCGATCAGAGCCGGCGCGTCGATTATCAACGCGCCCGACACCGTCGGGGCGTTGCTGCCGGAAGAAACCGCGTCGATGATTAAAGCGGTCGTAAGCGCGGCGGAAGGCAGAGCGATAATCTCCGCGCACGCTCACGACGATCTGGGGTTGGCGGTCGCGAACACGCTCGCGGCGATCGAGGCTGGCGCTAGGCAGGTTGAATGCACGATCAACGGCATAGGCGAACGCGCCGGCAACGCGGCGTTAGAGGAGATCGCGGTAATTTTGACCGCCCGTTTAAGCGGGCGTTACGAAACCAATATCAACGCTAAGTTTATATCGGTTGTTAGCGACGAGACGGCAAGATATAGCGGCATGCCAAAAGCGCCGAACAAGGCGATCGTGGGCGCGAACGCGTTTAGCCACGGAAGCGGCGTTCATCAAGACGGAATGATGAAAAACGCCGCGACTTACGAGCTGTTTTCGCCTGAGTTGGTTGGAGCCAAGCGCGCCAAGATCGTGCTTACGCGCCACTCCGGAAGCGCGGCGGCGATCGCGGCGGCAAGAGAGGTCGGCTTTGCCGTGGAAGCGGATCAAGCCGACCGATTTTTCGCCGCGTATAAACAGTCCGCCGAAAAAACCAAGATCGTCTCAAACGAAACGATCGCGCGCATAGCGCAAAGTTTAGGTTTAAGGGCATATAATCTGTCGTAAAATACATAGAAAGGTTTCTGATGAGGCGATTATTGATTGCGCTTGCGTGCGTTTTGATTGGAGCGGTCGGTATGAGCGCGTTTAGCGCCGAACGTTTCAAAGCCGGCGAAGATCTATTTAAGAGGTGTATTCCCTGTCATGGTCGATACGCGAACGAAAAGCCGATGGGCAAGGACAAAGATATTTCAAGGCTTAGCGAAACGGAGATCGCTTCGAAGCTTAACGCTTATGTCGCGGGGAAATCGGAAGGCGCTATGGCGGCGCAAGCCTCGTTGCTTGATCAAGACAAGATCGCCTCGCTATCCGTCTATATCGCGAATATGCATACCAAATACGGCGAAGAGCTTTTTGCGCTTAGGTGTTCGGGCTGTCATGGCAAGGACGCGACAAAAAGCGCGTTCGGCAAATCGGGCATAGTCGCGAAACTAGACGAAAAAGAGGCGCTTCAAATATTGCGCAATTATCAAAACGGCTCTTACGCGCACGGATCGACGGCAAACACAATGAAAGGTCGCGCTATCGCCCTAAGCGATCAAGAGGTTTTGGAGTTGGCGCGCTATATCAATTCGCTGAAATAGCCGAGACTCGCCGCCCCCGCTTTATAACGGAAAATAGCGCGGCGATCAAAAGCGCAAGCTAAAAGCGTCCAAGAGCGGCGCGCGAAGCAAACGGATATAACGCGCTCTCGCCGCGACCTCCGCATAAAGAAAACTTGTTTCGCGCGAGCGCAAACCGTTTAGCGACTTTTTCGCTTAGCTCCTCGTCTTTAATCCCGTCCGACGCGGTAAATTGCGTATCGACGCCGATCGAAACGGGTTCGCCGCGCCGATCGCGTAGCCAATCTGCGCTAGCGCTTTTTTCGCCAGTCCAGCCGCGACGATATTTTTAGCGATCTCAAGCGGTCGCAAAAATTATCGTCTCAACGATTCAAACCAGCCGCTACGGTCGATCTGCTCCCACGGATAGCTCGCGATACCCACCTGCCCTCTCGCCGCGACCTCCGCATAAAGAAAACTTGTTTCGCTTGGCTTGTCGAGGTTAAAGGTTTTAGCGATCCAATTTGGCGTGAGCGCAAACCGTTTAGCGACTTCCGCGCTTAGCTCCTCGTCTTTAATCCCGTCCGACGCGGTAAATTGCGTATCGACGCTGATCGAAACGGGTTTTGCCACGCCGATCGCGTAGCCAATCTGCACCAGCGCTTTTTTCGCCAGTCCAGCCGCGACGATATTTTTAGCGATCCAGCGCGCCGCGTATAGCCCGCTACGATCGACTTTCGTGTAATCTTTCGAGCTTTGCGCGCCGCCGCCGATCGGAGCGTATCCGCCAAAACTATCGACAATCAGCTTCCGTCCCGTAAGCCCCGAATCGTGAAGCGGTCCGTGATTGACGTATCTGCCCGTAGGGTTGATATGAATAACGCAATCGTCTGGATCGTATAGCTCTTTGGGCAACGCGGGGCAAGCGTCGATCAATCCTTTGATTAGCTTGCGAACCTCGTCGATATGCAAGCGCTCCACGCTAGGCGCGGAAACGACAATCGTATGAATCTTTTGCGGTTTGGCGGCGATAAAGTTATCTTTTGTTCCGTAGTCGATCGTAACCTGCGTTTTTATATCGATTCCGAGCTTGTCGTTATGGCTAAGCGCGTAACGATACACAAAATCGCACAAACCGCGCGCGAAGCTGATCGCGGCGGGCATATACTCGGCGGCTTCCGCGCTGGCAAAACCGAACATAATGCCCTGATCGCCCGCCCCCACTTCGCCGCCGCTCTGATCTACGCCCTGCGAAATATCGGGCGATTGTTTATTAACGTAAACCTCGATATTTAGATCGTCCGGGTGCAACGTTTGATCGCGCTTAAAGCCGTTTTTACCGTTGTAGCCGATCTTTTCGATCGCGGCTTTGGCTATGCTTTTGTAATCGTCGGCGCTTATATGCGCGGAGGTTTTGACCTCTCCGCCGATCACGAGATTTTTCCCCGCGATAAACACTTCGGCGGCGACGCGAGAGGCGCTATCGCGTTGCAAAAGATAATCGACGACGCTATCGGCGACTATATCGGCGCACTTATCGGGGTGTCCGGGGCTTACCGCTTCAGATGTGAATAGATACATTATTTTCCTTTTTTCGCGACGGTTTTCTTACTTGCGATAGGCGTCTTTCTTTTCGCTCTCTTTGGCGCTTTTTTATCGAGGCTAATCGATTCGTTGTCCATAATGCCGATACCCTTTTCAAGCGTAAGCGCGGCGACCTTCTTCGCGCCTTTGAGCGAATGCGCTTTGTAAGAGCCGCACTGATATTCGTTAAGCTCGGGTATATCGCTTTTAGACTCGACGCGAAGTATGTCGGACATACTTTTCCCCCACGCCTCGACGATCAGGCTCTCTTTAGGATCGCCAATCACGCTCATATAAAAGCCCGTCCGACAACCCATAGGCGAAATATCGATAACCTCTACGGAGGGCAATCGCTCGCGCATAAAGCCGGCGAACAGGTGTTCTAGCGTGTGAATGGCTTTGCTTTTTATTTTATCCTTGTTAGGAACGCAAAAACGCAGGTCAAAAATCGTGATTACGTCGCCTTTGGGCGTTACAAGCGTTTTTGCCTTGCGAACCGCCGGCGCGATCATTTTGGTGTGATCGACTTTGAAGCTATCCAGTAAAGGCATTTCAATCTCCTAATGTCAACAAAGTTTCGTGATTTTACTTGTTTTACGCTTTATGTTAGCTCGAAGTTCGCCGTTTAGTTAAGAAAGCCCGTCGATAAATTCGGGAACAAACGCTCTGGCTCGTTGAATCGACGTCGGTTTGCCGTGTCCGGCATACATAGGACGATCGTCCTTGTCGCCGTAAAACGCCATAAACCGCTCTAGCGATCGTTTCATATCGGTCGGGCTTGAACCGGGAAAATCGTATCGCCCCACGCAACCGTCGAAGATAAAATCGCCGCTAAAGAGGCGATCGCTAAACTCGATCATAGAGCAGCCGGGCGTATGACCCGGAAAATGCCTAAATCTGAAGCAAAAGCCTTCGATCTCGATTGGCTCTTCGTCGGCGATAAGATAATCCGCCTCGCACGGCTCTTGATCCATACTGAAATAATCGCCTTTGAGCATATAGCCGTCCTCTTGACGAATATAGATAGGTATCTTTAGCTCCCTTTGCAGAGCCGCGTCGCTGAAAGTATGATCGAAATGTCCGTGCGTGTTAAGCGCGGCGAGCGGATTCGGCGCGTTTTTTATAATCCAACGGATAGCGCCGATTCCCGGATCGATAATAATCGAACGGTTGTTTTTTATTAGGATATAGCAGTTGGTTTGATACCCGCGCCCCATCGGTTCTGCTAGCATTTTCATCTTTTAAGCCTCTTTAATAAAACGCGGCGATTGCCCTCTATGACTATAAACCACGCTATTTTGCGCGATTTTAGCGCTCTATTGGCAAAAAACAACAATTTTCTCTCCTCTTTTCTATCTCTCGGCATAGAGGGATAATCGAAACCGCCTTTAAAAAGCGGGTTGCAACGCGCCACTCTTAGCGCGATTTGAGCCAACGCGATTGGAAGCGCGCGTTTTTCTAACGTTTGCAGCGCGTAATTAGAGCAACTTGGATAAAAACGACAACATCGCCCAAATAACGGCGAAAAAACTATCTGATAAAGCCTGACTAAGAGCCAAAAGGGACGGTTTAATAGCGGCGTTCGCATATATTATCTTATCTTTTAACCGCTATGTGGGTAAAATCCGCGAACTATTTTGGAAGCGGGGTGGCAATGTCTAAAGCTATAGTTGCGTTGATCGCGTGTTGTTTGACGTTAAGCGCGGCGTTATACGAATCAAACGAGGGCAACCGCGATCGATCGGTATTGTTGTCTTTGGACGTTGACGAGTCGTTTTTGCAAGATCCGGAATTTCAAACCATGAAAAGCAATTTTGTTTTTTATAAACAAGAGGCTTTCTTGCGTATTCTGTCGGACGCTTACATCTATCGACCGCTTATCAAGCAGAAGATCGCCGAAGCGGGTCTGCCGCCCGCACTGGTTTATATGGCGATGGCGGAATCTAGTTTCAAGCCCAAGGCTTACTCGATCGCCAAAGCCGCCGGCATTTGGCAGTTTATCGCGGGAACCGCCAAACGATACGGTCTTAAAGTGGATAACTACGCGGACGAAAGACGCGATCCGATCAAATCCACCGACGCGGCTATTCGCTATCTGAAGGATTTGCACGCGCAATTTGGCAAATGGTCGCTCGCCATTATGGCGTATAACTGCGGAGAGGGCAGATTAAAGAAGGCGATTGCGCAAGCCGGCACGGACAACCTAGAAGTGTTGATGAGCGTTAACCCAAAAACCAAAAAGCCGTATCTCCCGTTTGAAACGCGCCACTACCTAAGAAAGGTGCTTGCTTTAGCCTCGCTCTCCGAAAGCGAAAGCCTAATGGTGGGAACTAGCGCCGAACACCTGCTAAATCGCGGCTCCTCTTACCCTATGGCAGTCGTAGAGGTCGCGCCCGGAGCCACGTTTCAAGAGATCGCCAGAGCCGCAGGAACCAGCGTCGCGAGCATAAGAGCGCTAAATCCCTCTTTGCGTTACGAGTTTGTCCCCCCGTATGGCAAAAGCTATTCGATCTATCTTCCCTACGACAGAATGGCGGAATTTAAGCAAAACTACGAGTTTTCCGAAAACCGCGGTCGCTATATCGTTCATGTCGTGCAAAAGGGCGACAGTCTAAGCGTAATCGCAAATCGATACGGCGTAACAACAAGCATGATCAAGGACTTTAACCGCCTCTCTAGCTCCACGATCAGAGAAAAGCAGCAGTTGGTGATCCCCGCGATCAGCGCGACAAACAGCGCCGTCTCGAACGAGTATATCGTGCAAAAGGGAGATTCGCTCGATTCGATCGCCAGACAGTTCAAGATCTCCGTCGCGGAACTAAAAGACGCGAATCGGCTCAGACAAAATACAATCTATGCGGGCGATCGGCTTATTATTATTGCTCGTTAGCTCGACGTTTTTTGTCGGCTGCGGCGCCAAATATCAACGCGCCGGCGCGACGGTGATCGGATATTACCCCAGCGAACGATCCAGTCCTTATTCGAGCGGCTATCGCGCTTTGGAGCCTACGCGCGGCGACGGCGCGGCGAACTTGCACGAGGCTACGCTTCGCAGCTACTCCGCGCTTGGCAAACGCTACTATCCGCAGATTCGCCCGATCGGTTGGAAAGAGTCGGGCGTCGCAAGCTGGTATGGCGCGGAGTTTCACGGCAGAAAGACTTCAAGCGGCGAAATCTACAATATGTACGCGCCCGGAACCGCCGCGCACAAAACGCTTCCGATGAATACGATCGTGCTTGTTACTCGCGAGGGAAGCGGCGCGCAAGTAAAAGCGCGAATCAACGATCGAGGACCCTTTGTGGAGGGACGCATAATCGATCTTAGTTACACGGCGGGCAAAGCGCTAGGGCTTGATAAAAGCGGAACCGCGAGGGTTACGATCGAGGTGTTGGAATACGACGCGCATATATCCGCGCGACTTGGCGATCAACCGCAGGCTAAACAGGCGAGCGCAAACGAAGCAAAAACTTTGGGCGGCGGCTTTTTTATTCAATTAGGGTCGTTTCGCTCCATTGAAAGCGCCAACCGCCTAAAAAACGAAACGCTAAAAAAGGCGCCGAACAGCGCCGTTGTAATCCAAACGGTAGAGTTTGAGGGCGCCGATTTACACCGCGTTCTAATAGGCGGTTTTAATTCCAAAGAAGAGGCGACGCGCTTTAAAGACTCGTTTGGTTTCACAAACGCGGTTGTGATGAGCGCCTCGTAAAGGATTGCGATGATTATCAAAAACAGAAAAACGAACGAAACGGATATTTCGTTGAAACTAGAGCTGCTAGGAAGCGGAAAAAGCGTCGTCAAAACGGGCGCGGGATTTTTCGATCATATGCTGCAATCGTTCGCCAAGCACGCGCTCGTCGATCTGGAGCTTACCTGCGAAGGCGATCTGTTCATAGACGGACACCACACCGTAGAGGACGTAGGAATAGCGCTTGGAAGCGCGTTGAACGAGGCGATCTATCCCGCCGAAGGGATCGAGCGATTTTCGGATCGCATAGCCGTTTTGGACGAAGCCGCGGTTCAATGCGCGATCGACGTTGGCGGTCGCGCGTTTCTAAGCTGGAACGTTCCGCTAGACGGAAAAATCGGAGAGTTCGACGGCGAACTAGCCGAAGAGTTTTTTCGCGCGCTAACGTTAAACGCAAAAATATCCGCGCATATCGATCTTGTTCGCGGTTCTAACCGCCACCATATAGCGGAAGCGGCGTTTAAGGCGTTCGCGATCGCGTTGCGCGCGGCGATCGCGCCAAATCCCAGAGTGATCGGCGCGCCGAGCTTAAAAGGGACGCTTTAATTGAAAATATGGAGCGCCGCGCTACTGCTACTATCGCTTAGCCTGATCGCGTCGTTTGCGCTATCGCCTGAAAATCGAGAGGGCGGCGAGCTAAAAACGACGGCTCGCCTAGAGTTCGACAACTATCAAATTTACGCGATCGGCGCGGACGGCGTAAGCGCCGTTTTGACGGCGCAAAGCGGGCGCGTTTTTGAAGATCGCGAGGAGATGGACTATCCGATAGCTTTAAGACAGATAGGAGACGAGCGCGACGGGCTATCCGGCGTATTGGGAGTGGTAAAGGGCGACGATATACTGATAGAAAAAGAGGTCTATTACTGGAGCGGTTCGGGGCGGACGCTAAAAACGCAAACGGCTCGATACAACGTCAAAAGCAAGCTGATAACGGGAACGGGCGCTTTCGTAACGACAAGCGCGCAAGGCGTTATGAACGGCGTGGGTTTTACCGCCGACAGCGTTAATAAGACCTTCTTGGCTAACAAGGTCAAGGCGATTTTTAACGATGAGAACATTTAGCCTATTGATTCTTTTTGCCGCTCTTATCCGCGCCGCGACGATCGAGGCAAACGCCGATCGCCTTTACGCCGACGAGAAAACGGGGCGAACCGTTCTCGAAGGATCGGTAAAAATCATAAGAGGCGCCGACGTTTTGCGCGGCGATCGCGTAACGGTTCTGTTTACGCCAGATCGCGAAGTTAGCAGATTTGAATCAAAAGGTTCCTCCTCGTTTAGCGTAACCATAGAGAACGGCGCGCAATATACCGGCGAAGCGGACGAGATCGTATATGTTCCCGCCGAGGGCGTTTATACCTTAAAAGGGCGCGCGAGCGTCGAGGATCCGATAAATAAGCGCAAAATAATCGGAGAGCAGATCGCCTTTAACGAGATAACGCGCATAGCGCGGGTAAGCGGCAAGGAGTCCTCTCCGGTTAGACTTATATTTACGATCAAAGATCGCAATGAAACCAAACCTTAACGTTGAAGCGAAATTTTTAACCTCCGCCATAAACGAAGTCGGCGCGCCCGAACCAAGTTTAAGCGAGATCGTTTTTCTGGGGCGATCAAACGCGGGAAAAAGCTCGTTGCTAAACGCGTTATGCGGAAGAAAAAACCTAGCTAAAACTAGCTCCGCGCCCGGAAAAACCCGTATGATTAACTATTACGAGATCGCGGTCAAACACAAAGACGAGCAAATTAGGCTTAGGTTTGTAGACCTGCCGGGCTTCGGATACGCGAAAACCTCCAAAACCGAACGCGAGGCGTGGGGTAGGCGCTTAAGCGCGTTTTTAAGAAACCGTCGAACGATTCGTCTCTTTTTACGCCTGATCGACAGCCGCCATATCGATCTGCCGCAAGATAGCGTTATGAGCGATTTTGTCCGCGACGTATTAAATCCCGATCAAACGGATCTGGCGGTCTATACTAAAGTCGATAAGCTAAACCGCCAAGAACGCGACGCTCTGTTGCGCCGAAAGCCGGAGGCTTTGCTACTCTCGTCCGTTACCGGCGAAGGTTTGGATAAACTTTGGGATCGGATTATCGGAGTTTAAAATGGAACTGACCAAGGCGAAACTATCCGATATAGCCGCTATGCAAGAGCTGGTCAAGCCGTATATCGACGAGGGGTTGGTGCTATCTAGGAGCGACGAAGAGGTCGCCAATATGATCCGATCTTATACGATCGCCCGCGAAAACGGCGTTATCGCGGGTTTTGCGGCGCTCTACATCTACACGGCGCGTTTAGGCGAGATTCGATCGCTCGCGGTGGCAAAAGCGTTTCAGGGTAGAGGTATCGGCGGCGCGATAACGCAAAAGCTGATCGAAGAGGCAAAATCGCTAGGGCTGGAACATATCCTGACGCTTACCTATCGCCCTTCGTTTTTTGAGCGTCTAGGATTCAAAAGAGCGCCCAAAGAAGAGGTTTGGCATCACAAAGTTTGGGAGGACTGTATTCGGTGCAAGCATTTTCCGACGTGCGACGAAACGGCGTTAATCCTCGCGATATAGTCCGTTACGGCTTTATCCTGCTAGCGCTTGTCGTCTATGAATCGCTTGGGACAATTTACTATCTTTTGCCGCCGCTGTTTGGTTTCTGGTTCGCTTTCGTCGCGCATAAAAAAGATCAACGCTATATGTGGCTCGCTATGTGTTACATACTTTTTTACGAAGCGGATCACGGGCTGATCGTCGCGAGCGGCTGCCTATTTTTGTATTTTTTCCTAAAGTTTGTCGTGCCGACAATCGAAGATATTATCGTCAGCCGCTTTGCGATCGCCGCCGTCTCGATCGCGAGCGCCTACCTCGTCTATTACGCGCTGGTTAGCCTGATATACTTTCTGTTCGGAATGGAGCCGTTGTCGTTTAGCTGGCTGCTCGTCTATTATATTTTCGTCGAATTGATTATCGCGGCGGCGGTTTTGAGATAATGCGTTTACGAATACTCTCCACGCTGATCATCGCCATATCGCTGACTCTGATCGGGCGCGTTTTTTATCTCACGGTCTTGCGCGGGGAGCATTACGGGATTCTGGCGTTAAAAAACACGCTTAAAGTCGAGCCGCTTCTGCCCGTTCGCGGCGCGATATTTGATCGAAACGGCGCGCCTCTCGCCGTCAATAGATTGGGGTTTTCCGTATCGTTCTCTCCGCACCTAGATCGCGCGAAAGGCAGACGACTAGATCAAACGATCGACTATATTTTATCGGTTATTCCAAACAACGGCGAAAGCAAAGAGACGCTTCGCGCTCGTTATATAAAAGCCGATAACGCCTATAGCCACGAACCTGTGGAGCTATCGCCGTTCGTGCCGTATGAAACTATGCTGCCCTTTTTTACCAAACTTTCGCTAAATGAAACGATTCATATTTCGCCGACGACCTTGCGTCATTATCCTAACGGAAGCGTCGCGTCGCACGTTCTTGGCTATGTCTCCAAAGCCGATCGCACCGCCGCCAATATCGATTCGATAAGCAAGACAATCGGCTATCACGGACGCGACGGGTTGGAGCTTTACTACAACAAGGAGCTACAAGGCGATCTGGGCAGCCGCAGTTATCAGGTAACGGCGCTTAATCGCGAGATCGAGGAGATTTCGCGCGTCGAGCCAAGCCAAATGCAGGACATGAAACTGTTTTTAGATATTCGCCTGCAACGGTTTATTCACAATCTGTTCGTCCGCGAGGAACGATCGGGCGTCGTAATGGTGATGGATTTGGAGACGGGCGGCATAATCGCGGCGGGAAGCTACCCCGAATACGACAACGAAAAGTTTATTACGGGCATTAGCTCCGCGGAGTGGCGCGAGATGATAAACGATTTTCGCCACCCGTTCGTCAATAAGCTGGTAAACAGCCTATATCCGCCCGGCAGCATCGTCAAACCAAGCGTGGCGCTCTCTTTTCTGGAGTCCGGCAAGATTACGCCCGAAACCGAGTTTAACTGCGCCGGCTCCTTCGCTTTGGCCGATCGCAACTATCGTTGCTGGAGATCGTGGGGGCATGGCGACGTGCAGATGCGCCGCGCTATCGCCGAAAGCTGCGACGTCTATTTTTATAGAGGCGGCTTAGTCGCCGGAATCGACGCGATCTCGCAAAAACTTTTGCGGCACGGTTACGGCGCCAAAAGCGGCGTCGATCTGCCAAACGAGTTTATCGGCGTGGTGCCAAGCCGCGAACGAAAACTAGAGAAAACCAAACGTAGCTGGTTATACGGAGACACCGTGAACACCTCGATCGGACAGGGCGATTTTTTAATTACGCCTATGCAGGCGTTAGAAAACGTCGCGCTGATCGCTACGGGAAAGTTGATAAAACCGCGCTTTGCCGAAAGCGTTCGCAACGTTAAAACCGAATACTCGGCTCAAGAGGCGTTCAGCGAAAGCGATCTGGTTTATATCGAAACAATTAGGGGCGGCATGTTCGACGGGGCAAATCAGACCGGCGGCACCTCCGCTAGAGCGATGGCTAATCTGCCGTTCAAAGTCGCCGGCAAAACGGGAACGGCTCAAGTAACGAGCATACCGCAAAACGAGCGCAAAATAATGAGCGAAACGGAGCTGGAATTTAATATGCGATCGCACGCTTGGTATATCGGTTACGCGCCGTTTGAAAAGCCGCGATACGCGTTTGTAACGCTCGTTGAACACGGTATGAGCGGCGGCGGGGTCGCCGCGCCGATTACCGCCCGCGTTTTGCGCAAAATGACGGAACTGGGATACTTTTAGGCTTTAGCGGCTCGATAAACCTCGAAGCGAGGGGCGCCCGCTTAGCCGATCGAATCGCGCCCCGCCGAATACGGGATAAGCGCCATATGCCGCGCGCGTTTAATGGCGACGCGCACAATATCTTGCGCGACTTTGCCGTTGCCGGTTAAGCGGCGCGGCATAATTTTAAATCTTTCGCTTAACGAATGTTTAAGCAGATGAATATCCTTATAATCGATAAACTCGATTTTTGCCTCGCTGTATTTGCAGTGGCGCTTAAAAAATTTGCCTTTTTCAGCCATGTTTTTCCTTAAAATGGTAGTTCTTCATCGTTAATGTCGATGTTTGGAACAGCGCTAGAAGAGCGTTTAGCGTCCGTATCCGCGCGTTCTTGCCGCTCCGGTTGCCGAGAATACGAAGGTTGAGCGTTTGACGTTTGGCGCTCCTCCTCATACGAGCCGCTCTGGTTTTGAGAGTCGCCCTCGTTTTTCGCGCCGCCTAGAAACTGGATATTTTCCGCCGAAATGGAGTGGCGCGATCGTTTCTGTCCGTTTTGATCCGTCCATTGCTCCAGCACAAGCCGCCCCTCCACGAGCGTCTGCCGCCCTTTAGAGAGGTATTGATGCGCGATCTCGGCGCTTCTGCCAAAAACGTTTATATCGACAAACAGCGTTTCCTCGCGATCCTCGTTTGTGTTGCGATCCTTCCAGCGCCGATTTACGGCGAGTCCGAACTTCGCGATCGCCAAACCGCCCTGAGAGTAGCGAATCTCAACGTCGCGAGTTAAATTGCCAATCAATAGAACTTTATTCAGCAACTTTCGTTTCCTTAATTTCTTCCGCGCTCTCTTTCTCTTCGCGGCGCGGCGCGCGTTCGCGTCTTTCGCCGTCGGCTTCGCCGCGCGGCGCGCGAGGAGTTCTTGGGCGGTATTCGCGGACGGTTTCGCTGAGCTTAAACTCTTTGAAAGGCAGCCCTTTGGCGCGATTTACCATATTTTCCCACGCCTCGATCTCGACCTTCGTCTCGTATTTAATCGCGATAAACCGCAAAACGTCTTCCGTAATGCCATAGACGCGCTCAAGCTCTTTATTGACTTGGCCGTCAGAAATAAAATAGATAACGACATAAACGCCGCGCTCAAACTTTTTAATCGCGTAGGCGAGCTTTTTGACGCCTAAACGCTCGATCGCGACTATCTCGCCGCCGTTTTTAACGATTATTTCGCTAAAAAAGTTTATCTTGGCGTCAACCTCTTCGTCCGTAAGCGTGGGTTTAAGAATAAACGCCGTTTCGTATCGTTTGGACATACTGCTCCTTTTGGTCTCGCGCCCCGTTTTCGTCCAAAAACGAGGAAGGCGTAAAATAGGCGCGGATTTTACAATATATTTGTTTGAAGTTTGATTAAAACCGCGTAAAGCAACGATCGTTTCTCGCGCGTATCGCTCTGTTTGAAGCCGAGTTCTAGCTCGCTTAAAGCCTCGAATATAGCCGCCCACTGCGATCTGCGAAATCTGTAGGCGAGTTTTTTGCGCGCCTCGTCTATATCCTTGGGCAAAGCGTAGCCTAGAAAATCCTTGCCGTCCTTGCCAAGCCGCGCCGCGCAAAAGAAGGCGAAAAGCTGACGGAAGGCGCGATACAGCTCTAGGAGTATCTCCATTTCGTTATCGGAACGCAAAAATAACCGCTCTAGCTCGCCGTAAAACGGGCGCTTATCCGCGAGCGCCGCGATCAAGCGAAACGAGTCGCCGTCGCTATAACCGGCGCCGACGAGATCGATCAGCGAGGAGCCCGCGTCGCGGTATATCTCCAGCTTGCCAAGATCGGACAAGGCAAACGATAGGTTGTTCTCGTTTATCTTTAGCAGATGCCGCGCCTGCGCGTCGCTTAATTCCAAGCCTTTTTTAGCCGCCTCGTCGATAAGCGTTTTAGCCGCCTCGTTCGCCCTTGGCGGATAAAATCTGACTACGGCGTAAAATCCCGCCGCGCCCTCGCCCCTCTCCAAAGAGGCTAATTTGGTTTTAGCGTCGTCGGCTTCGTAAATAAAGAGCATATACGAAGCTGCGTTTTTTCTGATAGCTTCTAGTAGCGACGAGATAAGTTTTGTTTCGATTTTCTTCTCTATTCGGACGATCAGCAAATTTCCGTCGCCAAATAAACTCGGCGAGGAGATATGCCCTAGCGCCGCGCCAAAATTAACCTCGTCGTAGTAGAGCTTCAAAATATCAAGCCCGCCAGAAAGCGTTTTTAGATACTTTTGGACGTATATCTCGACCATAGCCAGATCGCCAAAAAAGATCGCGGCTTTAAGAGGCGGCTTGCGCGCGAGTCTTGAATCAAGCTCCCACTGCTTCACGCCAAAGCGACCGTTACGCGAGCGGTAACTATGCTAACGGAGGCGATAGAGACCTTAACGCGCCCGAATTTTTGCAAAAGATCCGTCCTTTTACGCTCCAGCGGCAGATAGACGCGCATGCCCTGAATCAGCGGATCGTCGATAATAATAACCGCCTCTTTGCCTTTGAGCGCCTCGTCCAAAACTTCGCCCTCCAAAGTCAGCCCGATACGCGTCGAAGCCCATCTAGCGTAAGCGCGATCGGCGTATTGCCGCTCGATCTGCGCGACCTCGGCTTCTAGCAACGTTATAATAGGCGCTAATCGTTGCAGGCTAGATAAAATATATCCTCTTTTTTTATCGTCGTTATAGATAATCGTCTTCAAAAGCCTATGCAGCATTAGATCGGAATAGCGGCGAATCGGCGAGGTAAAGTGCGTATATTTTGCGAATCCAAGCCCAAAATGTCCTATATTGTCGTAGGTGTATTGCGCGCGTTTAAGCGATCTGATCAGCATTCGATCGACCTGTTCGCCCACGCCGAGCGCCCTCGCCTCTTTCTGAATCGCCTCGATGGTCGCATGAACGCTTTTGGCTCTTTTTACGACCACGCCGATCTCGCTTAAATCGTCTAATAGCTCGTCTAAAGAGCGATCGTCGGGCGCCTCGTGCGTGCGAAAAACGCCGAATTGAAAATACTCCGCCGCCGCGCAGTTGGCAAGCAGCATGCACTCCTCGATCAACTGGTGCGAGACGGTCTCTTTGGCTTTGATTGTCTTTTGCAGCGACAACTCTTTGTCCAAAACGAGCTTGATTTCGGGATTGGAAAAGCTAAAGCCCCTTTTAAGCCGTTTCCGTCGAAGCGCGATAATCAGCTCTTTTAGCGGCAAAAGCCACGTTAGTATCTCGCGATCTTGCTCGTCCGCTTTCGCGCCTTCAAACAGTTCGTCTATGCGATCGTAGTGGTAGCGGCGAATAGACCTTATCACGCTCTCGAATAGCTCGTATTTTTTAACGTTTAAGTTTTCGTCTAGCTCCAGCTTAAAGGTAAAAGCGAGCCGATCGACACGGGGCTTAAGCGAGCATAGGTTCTCGCTAAGCTCTCTTGGCAACATAGGGATCGATTTGTGCGGCAGATAGACGGAAAAACCGCGCTTTCTCGCCTCTTTGTCAATTTCGCCGAACTCCGCCGCATACGCTGAAACGTCGGCGATGGCGACGTATAAAACGCGATTTTTATCGTCGTAATAAATCGAATCGTCAAAGTCTTTAGCGTCGATCGGATCGATTGTGATAAACGGCAGATCGCTTAGATCGACGCGGTTTGGGTAGAGCGATCTATCTACGCTCTCGCCGTGCGCTTTGGCTTCCATAATTTGCTCGGCGCCGAAGCGATCGGCGCGGTTATAGCGGGATAAAACGATCGCCTCGTCCACCTTCGGATCGCTTAGAACGCCTAAAACTTCCGCAATCTCGCCGCTTTTGCGATCAAGCGTCAACACCGCGCCCTCTTGAAACTCTTTTAGCGTTCTTTGCTTAATTCCAATATCTAGCGGCGCGTCGGAGTTAATATCAAATAGCGCGGCTCTATTATGGACGCGCCCGACGTAGGCGATCGGTCTTTCGCCGCTCTCTTCGGCGATATAGACGATCTTCGCCGCCGCCCTGCCCCGCCTGAAACCGAGCGCTCTCGCGATCGCCAGATCGCGATGAGCGGCGTTTTGGCTGTCGGAGGGTTGCACGATATAATCGCGCCCTCTTGCCCCTAAAGGGTGGAAATAACCGACGCTTTTGCGCCCTTGTTTTATTAGTTTGGGTTGAAGGTAAAAGCCGACGAGCAGATCGCTATCAAGCCGTAACAAAGGGCGATCGTCAAGTAGCTTAGCTTTGATTAGCGTATGGGCTAATTTAAGCTCTCGTTTGTCCAGAGCCGAACTAGGAACTCCCGTTAATAGCTTCTGTAGAAACTCCCTCATTTCACAAAGTTGTTGGCGGCTCTTAAAAACGCTTCGCTAGAGCCGCCGTTAAGCGAAACAAGTTTCGCCGCGGTTTCCGCGCTCGCCGCGGTAATGCCGGAAGGCGTTTCGACCGCCGTTTGCACGACCTGAAGCGCGAAAGCGTAAGGACGCATGGCTTCGTTCACCGCCGAGGGGTCGATCGATCCGCCAATCGCCTCGACAAGCTCCGACTCGAATAGCCAGTGGCTAAAGACCGCCGCGCTGACCTCTTGATAGCGCGCGTCCACAAACTCCGTTTCGGCGACGGCGAAACCGTTGATCAACGCTCTATTGGCAAAAGCCTCGCTCTTGCCCGCTTTGACGACCTCCTGCGCTATGATGAGCCGTCCCACGCCCGCCAAAAACGACGCGGGGGAGAGTATATCGAGCATATTGCGGCTAACTTGCGAATACCAGCGCACCATAAGCGCGTTTTGAAGCAACGATAGATCGGCAAATTGCTCCGCCGTGATCCGGTAGGGGGACATATCGATTTTCATCGTGCTTTTAACCGCGCCGGACAGCGCGAAGCCGCGCACCGTCGCCATGCCAAATAGCGAAACCGCCTGCCCCAACGTTTTGATAGCGCGCGAAAAGCCGTAAAGCGGCGAATTGGCGGCTTTTAGAATGTTTGCCGTGAGCATAGGATCGTTTTCGATTATCTTCGTTAGGTCAGATATGCTTGAGTTGGGATCGTTGCATATTTGTTGCACTTTGATTACCGACTCCGGCAGAGACGGCAAGCTCTTAACGCGCGTATAGAGCGCCTCGTTCATCGTAGTTCCTTTGCAAAAACGACTATGCGTGAATTATAGCCACTTTATACTATGCCGCGCCGCTTGTCGGCGCGCTAGTTTTTAAGATCGCGCGTCGGCGTTATTTCGGTTAGTTAACGTTTTGATCACGTTTTCAAGCGCCTGCGCGCTCATACCGTAATCTTTCGCGATATTTACCGCGTCCGCCGCGCTTTTCTCGCTTACGCCGTTTGGAAAATCCGCGGCGATCTGCGCCACGCGCAAAACTCTCGCGCGTTCGATAATTTCGGGAGCGGCGCGCGAAGGATCTTCGGAATGCCTTATTATCTCTACCAGCGCGGGTTCAAAATGCCAATGGGCGAAAATCGCGGCGCTAACCTCCTGATAGCTTGATTGCAATATCTCCGCTTCCGCCTTCTCAAGTCCGACCCGCCGCCACAGTTCCTTGAACGGCTCGACCTTGTTTGACTTAACCAGCTCGTTAGCCATAATAAGCCTACCTATTGGAGAGAGAAACGACGCGGGGGAAAGCTCCTCTAGTTTAGAGCGATCAAATATGCCATACCAGCGGATCGTAAGAGCGTTTTGTAGTTGGCACAGCTGCACAAACTGATCGGCGTTAATATCGTAAGGAGAAAGATCGGGCGCCAAAGAGTTTCTTACGACGGAGGCGATTGCAAAACCGCGCACCGTCGCCATGCCAAACAGCGAAACCGCCTGCGAGAGCGTCTTGATCTCTCTTGCGAACCCGTAAAGAGGCGAGTTTGCCGCCTTTAACAGGTTCGCCGTCAGCATAGGGTCTTCTTCTATAACCTTTGTTAATTCCGCGACGCTTCCAAGCGGGTTGGCGCAGACCTCCTGCACCTTTATCGCCGTCTTTGGAAGCGGCGGAAGATTTTTAACGCTCTTTACAATTGCATCGTTCATTTTGTTCTCCGCGACAACAAATAATTATTAGCGGTAATTGTAGTCAATTTACCTTTTCAGCCCCTCAAGCGTAAAATCGCAAAATAAAAATCGCTCAAAAGGAAAACAATGGCTTTGACCGTATATTACGACAAAGATTGCGACTTAAGTCTTATCCGATCGAAAAAAACCGTCGTCGTCGGCTTCGGCTCGCAAGGACACGCGCACGCCGAAAACCTGCGCGACAGCGGCGTGGAGGTTACTATCGGTCTGAAAAAGGGCGGCGCGAGCTGGAAAAAAGCCGAAGCCAAAAACTTCAAGGTCTTAGAGGTGGGCGAAGCGGTTAAGGAAGCCGATTTCGTAATGATCCTCCTGCCCGACGAGAAACAGAAGGCGGTTTATGAAGCCGAGATCGCGCCAAATCTCAAAAAAGGCGCCACGATCGCCTTCGGACACGGCTTTAACATTCACTTTAAGCGGATCGTCCCCGCGCCCGATATAAACGTAACGATGATCGCGCCCAAAGCGCCCGGACACACCGTGCGAAGCGAGTTTGTCAAAGGCGGCGGCATTCCCGATCTGATCGCCGTAGAGCAGGACCCTTCGGGCAATACGCTAGAGGTAGCCAAAAGTTACGCGAGCGCGATCGGCGGCGGGCGCACGGGCATTATCGTTACCACCTTCAAAGACGAGACCGAAACCGATCTCTTCGGCGAACAGGCGGTGTTATGCGGCGGCGTTAGCGCGCTGGTGCAAGCCGGTTTTGAAACGCTTACCGAGGCGGGCTATCCGCCTGAAATGGCGTATTTCGAATGTCTGCACGAGCTTAAATTGATCGTCGATCTGATCTATCAAGGCGGCATAGCGGATATGCGCTACTCCGTCTCCAACACCGCCGAATACGGCGATATGGTAAGCGGTCCGAAGGTGATCAACGACGAAAGCCGCAAGGCGATGAAACAGATTCTAAAAGAGATTCAAAACGGCTCGTTCGCCAAGGACTTTATCGCCGAAGGCGATCTGGGCTATCCGCGAATGCAAGCCGAGCGGCGCAATCTTTTCAATAGCCAGATCGAAACTACGGGGCGCAAATTGCGCGCTATGATGCCGTGGATCGCGGCGAGCAAACTCGTCGATCAGAATAAAAATTAGGACGTTAATAAAGTGGGTCAAGTTCTAACGATCACAAGCGGCAAAGGCGGGGTAGGCAAAAGCACCGCCGTAGCTAACATCTCCACCGCGATCGCCGAAGCGGATAAAAAAGTCGTCGCGGTCGATTTCGACATAGGGCTTCGCAATCTGGATATGATCCTAGGGCTTGAAAACCGTATCGTTTACGATTCGATCGACGTAATGGACGGGCGTTGCAAACTTAATCAAGCGCTAATCGCCGACAAGCGCGTTAAGTCTCTTTTCTTTTTGCCCGCTTCCCAAACGCGCGATAAAAGCGTTTTGGAGTCAAAAAAAGTCGAGACGCTAATTAACGAGTTAAAAAAAGAGTTTGATTATGTGATAATCGACTCGCCGGCGGGCATTGAAAGCGGATTTGAACACTCGATCTATCTCGCGGACACGGCGTTAATAGTATCGACTCCCGAAGTTTCGGCGGTGCGCGACGCGGATCGCGTTATCGGCATTATCGACGCTAAAAGCAAAAAAGCCAAAGAGGGCGGCGAGGTCGCGAAAAAACTTATTATAAACCGCATTAAACCGGAGATGATCAAAAAAGGTCAAATGCTAAGCCCCGAAGACGTTTTACAGATACTCGCTATCGATCTGATCGGACTCGTTCCGGAGGACGAGCTTGTCGTCGTGGCGACAAATACCGGAGAGGTCGTCGTCCGAAACCCCAAATCGGAAAGCGGCGGCGCGTATCGGCGCATAGCCAAGCGCGTTATCGGCGAAGAGGTCGCTTTTGCTTCGCTAGAGAGCGCCAAAGGGATCGGCGGCTTTATTAAGGGACTGTTCAAATGAGTTTTCTAAGCGATCTGTTCGGTCAAAAAAAAAGCGCGAGCGTCGCAAAAAACCGCTTAATCATTACGCTGGAAAAAGAACGGGCAAACGCTTCGTTTGATTTTATTGATCAAATGAAAGAGGAGATACTTTTCGTAATCAAACGCTATATCAACGCGAGCGATATACGGATACTCGCCAAAAAAAATCAACATATCGATCGTCTGGAGATTGAAATCGACCTAGAAAACGGCAAATGAAACTCCCCGCGCGCAATAAATATATTCGCGCCGTTCTCGTATCGGCGCCAATCTCTGTTTTCGTCGCTTTTACGGTGTGGAGCGTTATCGACTATCTAACCTATTTCAGCGGCGGTTACGAACAGAACGTAAAAGAGGAGATTAACGCTTTTGATCGCACCGTGCGCGGCATTATAAACGAAAACGCGGCGGCGGGCGAGCCTTTAAGCGTAAAACACGCGCTTGATTACATTCAAATTCCGCCGTCGCTCGATCTGATCGTAAGCGAAGCGACAAGCAAAAACATCATATATTCGCATAGATATAGCGGACGCTGGTTAGACAGGTGTTGCGAAGGTCTATATTTGCGCTCAATAGTTACAAAGACAATAGAGAACTACTCTTTTCAATACAGCTATTATATAATCCCAAAATTTTACGCCTCTTTTCTAAGAGCGATCAGTTTTTCTCTGTTGCCGGACTATATTACGGATAAATATTTCAGCTTCTCAAAGTGGGCGGACAGTTTTTTCAGCTACTTCTGGGCGAGAAGCGCGGTATATTACGGAATGTTCCTGATTTCGTTCGTCGCCTTTTTCGCGTGGTCTATTAGAAATTTAAGCTACGACGAACAACGCCAAATCGCCTACGAGCTATTAAGCGAAGAGAGAGAACGGCTAGAGGCGAGCGCCAGCGAAGTTGAAAGATATAAAACGTCGCTGCTTGAGATAAACAAAATGATCGCGTTAAAACAACAAGAGTTAGAGATAAAGCACGACATTCTAAAGCGATCTATGAACAAGCGAAACAGCGCTCAGCTTTCAAAATCGATCGACGACGCAACAAAAGAGACGATCTCTCTCAAAAGCGAACGCGGGCGGCTCGAACGAGAACTCGCCGCTATTAGCGACGTCCTGATCGAAGAGAGCAAAAATATACAAGATACGCAGATCAGCGCTAGGATTGCGGATATAAAAGTGGAGTTTTCGGAGCTTTTCGGCTCTAAAATGCCAAACGCTCTGATCGATCAAATATCAGAAGGTTTTTATCTTTACGAAAGAAGCCCTGAATATATATCGCAGATTATGCACGCATGGTTTAACGGGTTTGATTATTTGGTAAAAAAACTAGCCGAACCGTTCTGGCAGAGAAACAAAAAACATCTCCTGCTTGGCGAGGCGATTAAAATAATCCGCAAAATATACGCTCCGCATCAGATTGACTATTACGAGCTAAAAGCCGTCGTAAATATGCGAAACAAATTTTCGCATTTTGAAACGGACGTATTAACGATAGATAATCTACGATCGCTTAAATCAAGACTGTTTGGTTACAAAAACACCGACGGGCTTTTCTATAAACTAGTCAATGTAAAAAACAAAAAATAATGACTCGCCTAACAGAGATTCCCGCCGCGCTTCAAGCTATAGACAACCCTCCCAAAGCGCTCTACTACGAAGGCGATCTCTCCTTGCTTTCGCGCCCGCTTGTCGCGATCGTGGGCGCGAGGATAGCGTCAAACTACGCGAAAACTTGGACGAAACGAATCGCCGCCGCGCTTAAAGAGGCGGGCGCGGTCGTGGTAAGCGGCGGCGCTAACGGCGTGGATAGCGCCGCGCACGAGGCGGCTTTTCCAAACACGATCGCGATTCTAGCCGGTTCGATCGACAACGATAGGCGAAGGCATATCGCGCCCGTCAAGCAAAACGCGCTTGTTTTAAGCGAGTTTGAAAAAGAAACCGCGCCTAGAAACTGGAGCTTCGTTCATCGCAATAGGCTAATTACGGGCATTGCCGCCGTCGTGTGCGTAACGCAAGCCGATCTAAAAAGCGGTTCTAGCGCTAGCTGCAATTTGGCTCTGCGGCAGAAAAAACCGCTCTTTACGCTGCCGCACCGCTTAGGAGAAAGCGAGGCGACTAACGCGCTATTAGCGAGCGGTAAAGCCAAAGCGATCTGGAGCGAAGAGACGATCTTAAACGCGCTTGGGCTTCGCGCCGCGCCCAAAGAGAGCGATCCCGTGCTGCTTTTCGCCGCCGATCGCCCTCTTTTTGAAAGCGCGCTCGATAAGTTCGGCGCGATCGTCTATGAATACGAGCTTGCGGGGAAAATCGTCGTAAGAGACGGAAGGATCGAGCTTGCCGACGTTAGCTATTGATCTTGGCTTAAAACGAATCGGTCTCGCCTACTCGCCAGATAATAAGTTGGCTCTGCCGCTTAACGCGATTATCCGCAAGAACCGAAATCAAGCGGCGTTGGCGGCGTTTAATATCGCCGTCGAATATAATATCGACAGGATTGTTATAGGCGCGCCGATCGGCTCCGCCAGCGAAAACGAGATGCGCCGTCGCGCGGAACATTTTATAGGACTAACTAAATTGAGCGTCCCGATCTTTTTTCAGGACGAGGCGTTTAGCTCGCAAGAGGCGAGCGAGCGCGCTAAAGGTCGTTTGGGCAAAACCAAAGACGGTCGGCTCGATTCGCTTGCGGCGCTGATAATTTTGGAAAGATTTCTGGAACAAAAACATGCGTAGCTTTATCTGGATAAAGATCGTTGTAACCGTTGCGCTTATCGCCTTCGCGCTATCGCGGGAAAGTTTTAGAGCGCTTATAAAAAATGCGTTTGGAAGCTAGGCTTATCCGCTTTCGCGTATAGATCGCCGCGTTGAACGATATTTGAGGGATTGAAGTTATGATTATAGACACGCATATTCACCTAGATCATCGCGACTACGACGACGATCTAATCGAGGTTATAGCGCGAGCGCGAGAAGCGAACGTCGGCGCGTTTATTATTCCGGGCGCAGACCCTAGCGATCTAGGCAAAGCCGAGGCGATCGCCAGATCAAACGAAGATATCTTGTTTGCCGTCGGCGCGCACCCATACGATATTGATCGTTTCGACGAAGCGGCTATGTCGCCGTTCTTGGTTAATCCAAAATGCGTCGCCGTCGGCGAGTGCGGGCTGGATTATTTTCGCCTGCCAAAAGAGCCAAATCAAGCCGCCGCGATCAAAGATCGGCAGCGGGCGATCTTTCGGCGACATATTGAAATAGCAAACGATCGCAAACTGCCGCTGATCGTCCATATCCGCGACGCTTCGAGCGACGCTTTAGAGGCGTTGCAATTCGCCAAAACGGGCGGGGTTTTACACTGCTTTACGGGCGACGAGCGGCTTTTGAGCCTCGCCGATCGCGGTTTTTATTTTGGTATCGGCGGCGCGCTAACCTTCGCAAACGCGCAAAAGTTGCGCGACGTTACGGCGAATATTCCGCTCAATCGCGTCGTTCTTGAAACCGACGCGCCCTATCTCGCGCCCGCTCCGCATAGAGGCAAGCGCAACGAGAGCGCTTTTTTAGAGTTTGTCGTCCAAAAACTAGCGGAAATTAAAGGGCTGCCGCGCGAGACGATCATCCGCGAAACGACGCGAAACGCGTTCGATTGTTTCTCTCTTAAGCCCTTTTTGGCAAAAATTATCGGTTAAATCAATCAATTTAGGAGTTAGCGATAATGGGACAAGTTACCGAAACAACAACGGAAACTTTTGACGAGAAGGTCAAAGAGGGCGTAAGTCTAGTTGATTTTTGGGCGCCTTGGTGCGGTCCGTGCCGAATGATCGCGCCGTTGATCGAAGAGTTGGCGGGGCAATACAAGGACAAGGTTAGCGTAGGCAAAGTGAACGTAGATGAAAATCAAGACTTAGCCGCGCGTTTTGGCGTGCGATCCGTTCCTACGATCCTCTTTTTCAAAGACGGCGAGCAGGTCGATAGCATAGTTGGTCTTCAACCGAAACAGAAGTTCGCGGAGAAGCTCGACGCTCTTATCGGCGCCTGATAAAGCCGAAAACTCGGTGAAAGATTAGCGTTTTGCGTCGCGGCGCGTTTCGCCTCAGAGGGGCGATGTTCTCGTCGTTCTTCGTCGCCGCTATGGCGGCGGCGAGTTTTGTTTATTACAACTACAAGTTTTCGCGCTTTAACTTTATCGACTTTGGTCAGTGGACGTTCTACACGGGCGACGGCGATATATTCGCCCCGACGGAGGAAGCCTATATTCTCATAATTTACAGCGAGATGCAAGAGGACGCGCGGTCGGTGATAAAGCGCGTCAAAAACGTTAAAAACCTGACGATTCTTGCCGTCGATCTCGCGCAGGGGCGCAAACCTAGCGAAAACGGCGCGATCTATATGACGGCTGGAATAAACACGCTCTTAAACGTCGTGCATAGATTTCACATAACCAAATCGCCGAGCGTTTTACTGCTTGAAAGGCAAAAAGGCGATCTATATAAACAAGGAACGCTGATTGAGGTTCTATAGCGGCTCTTTTGCTATGATAATAGTTTAGCAATCAAGGAGAACGTTATGTTAGATTTAGCGATTATAGGCGGCGGTCCCGCGGGATTAACGGCGGGTTTATACGCCGCGAGAGGCGGCGTGAAAAACGTCGTTTTGTTTGAACCCGCTATGCCGGGCGGACAGATTACCCAATCGAGCGAAATAGAAAATTATCCGGGTAAATTAGAGGTTATTAGCGGCATGGAGTTTATGCAAAGCTGGTTGCCGCAGGCGCAAAAATTCGGCTTAAAACACGAGAGCGACGAGATCGCGCGAGTCGCCAAAAGCGATCAGGGGATTTTTATCCTTACGACAAGCGGCGGTAAAACGATCGAAGCCAAAGCGGTAATTTTCGCCACAGGCTCCGTCCCGAAAAAGATCGGCTTCGAGGGAGAGGACGAATTTTTTGGTCGAGGCGTGAGCGTATGCGCCACCTGCGACGGCTTTTTTTACAGGGGCAAAGAGGTCGCGATCATAGGCGGCGGCGACGCGGCTTTGGAGGAGGCGATCTATCTGGCGAAAACCTGCAAAAAGGTCTATATAATCCATCGCAGAGAGGGCTTTCGCGCCGCGCCTTCGACGGTTGAGAGGGCAAAAGCGGAGCAAAACATAGAGTTTGTTCTTAACGCCAAGCCAATTAAAATTTTAGGCGATTCGCAAAACGGCGTAACGGGAGTCAAGGTGGCGATCGACTCCAAAGGCGAGATCGATATAAATGTTCCGGGCGTGTTCGTATTTGTCGGCAGAAGCGTAAAAAACGAACCGCTTAAAGATCAAAAAGGCGGCTTTATCTGCGCGACCAACGATAAGGGCGAAGTTATAGTCGATCTTAAAATGCGAACTAATTTAGAGGGATTTTTCGTCGCGGGAGACGTTCGCGCCGACTCGCCAAAACAGGTGGTGTGCGCCGCGTCCGACGGCGCTATATCCGCTCTTAGCGCGATCGAGTATTTAGAGCGAAAGAGAGGCTAAAATGGCGCGATTTGGGATATACGGCGCCAACGGACGAATGGGCAAACTGCTTTGCGCTCATCTCGCGGCGCATAACGAGCATAGTTTGGCGAGCGTCTTCGTTCGAGAAAAACTCGATTTTTCTTTGCCGCCGCAAACGCTTGCGACAAACGATCTACGCGCTTTCCTAAACGAAACGCAAATAGCGGTGGATTTCACCTCTCCAAGCGGAACCGAAACGCTGCTTGAAGCCGCGCTAAACGGCAAATCGCCCCCGCTTGTTATCGGGACGACGGGGCTTAACTCGCACCAACAGAACCTGCTTAAACAGGCGGCGGAGAAAACGCCTATACTCTACGCGACCAATATGTCGCTTGGGATCGCGCTGCTAGACAATCTTGTTTATGCCGCCGCGAAAGCGTTAAAGGATTTCGACGTAGAGATTACCGACATGCACCACAACCGCAAAAAAGACGCGCCAAGCGGCACCGCGCTTAGCCTCGCGGCAAGCGTCGCGAAAGCGCGCGAAACGGAGCTTGACAAAGCTATGGTAAGCGGGCGAAACGGCTCGATCGGCGAGCGGGCGAAAGAGGAGATAGGCGTTTTTAGTTTGCGCGGCGGCGATATTGTCGGCGAACATACCGTCGGCTTTTACGGCGAGGGCGAATATATCCGCTTTACGCACGCCGCCACAAGCCGCTCCACCTTCGCCGTCGGCGCGATCAAGGCGGGAGCTTGGCTTCTATCTCAGCCAAACGGCTTGTATTCGATCCGGGATTACTTCCAGCTCTAAAGGGAGGATTTTTTGCGCGATCTTCAGGAAAAATGCGCGGTAGTCGGCGTTTTCGGCGTTAAGAGCGCCGCCAAAATAGCCTATTTGGGGCTTTACGCTATGCAACATCGCGGGCAGGAGGCTACGGGCATATCGGTCAGCAACGGCAAAAAAATCTCTACGATAAAAAACCGCGGGCTTGTGTCGATGGTTTATGACGAGCAGATGTTGGGAAAATTACGCGGCGAAAGCGCGATCGGACACAACCGCTACTCTACGGCGGGAGAGGACTCCATTCTCGACGCGCAACCCGTTTTCGCCCGTTACGCGCTAGGCGAAATGGCGATCGCGCACAACGGCAACTTTCCAAATTGGCTCCAAGTGCGCGATAAGCTGATCGAAAACGGCGCAATCTTCAGCAGCTCTATGGACACGGAAAACCTTATCCACCTGATCGCCCAGAGCAAAGATTCGCGGTTGCGCCTTAGAATCCTCGACGCGCTAAAACAAGTTGACGGCGCTTACTCCCTGCTCTTTTTAAGCCGCACGAAACTATTTGTCGCGCGCGATCCGCAGGGTTTTCGCCCTCTTTCGTTGGCGCGAATCGGCGACGGATATATGATCGCCAGCGAAACCTGCGCCTTTGATCTAGCGGGGGCGACCTATATCCGCGATATAGAACCGGGCGAAATGATCGCGTTTGAAAGAGGCAAGGAACCGGAGTCGATCCGCTTTGCCAAAAGCGAGCCGAAACACTGTATTTTTGAGCATATCTACTTTGCCAGACCCGATAGTTTTCTCTGCGGCGAAAGCGTATATGCCGTGCGCAAAGAGCTAGGCAGGTTGTTGTGGCGCGAAGATCCGATCGAGGCGGATATGGTTATCCCCGTTCCGGACTCCAGCATTCCGCACGCGATCGGCTACGCGCAGGAAAGCTCCATGCCTTTCGAGCTTGGCATTATTCGCAACCACTACGTCGGCAGAACGTTTATCGAGCCGCTTCAGGAGATTCGCGATCTGAAAGTCAAAAGAAAACTTAGCCCGATCAAAGAGCTAATTAGCGGCAAACGGCTTGTTATCGTCGATGATAGCATAGTGCGCGGCACGACAAGCCGCAAGATCGTATCGCTATTAAAAGAGTGCGGCGCAAAAGAGGTGCATATGCGAATCGCCTCGCCCGCCATCGTTTTTCCCTGTTTTTACGGCATAGACACGCCCCACCAAAGCGAGTTAATCAGCTACAAAATGCGTTCCGACGAAATATGCGCCTACCTCAAAGCGGACTCTTTGCGCTTTTTGTCGATCGACGCGCTGAAAAAGGCGGTGCACGATCACAACGACTTCTGCCTTAGCTGTTTTGACGGGCGGTATTTTCACTGACGATGAAAGTTTTGCCCACCTTCGGGCGGTATCTGCGGCGGCGCTTTGGCTTTCCCGTCGTCAAAATCCCGCTTTCGATCCCAGCCTTCACCTGCCCTAATATAGACGGCAGATACGCTCGCGGCGGTTGCTCCTATTGCGTTAATGAATCGTTTAGCCCAAATCTCGCGAAAAGCCCCGCGATCGCTACTTTGGATACGCAGTTATCCGCGTTGCGAAAGCAATACCGCGAGAGCGCGAAAACGCTCGGCGCTCTTGGCTTTAAGGGTTTTTTAGCCTACTTTCAATCCTTTTCTAACACCTACGCGCCGCTTGAGACGCTTAAAGCTCTGCACGCCGCCGCTATGCGGTTAAAGAAATGCGTCGGGATCAGTATCGGCACGAGAGCCGACTGCATAGACGACGAAATACTAGAGTATATATGCGATCTAAACAGGCGAACCTATCTGTGGATCGAAATCGGCGCGCAAAGCTCGCATAACGACGCTCTGGAGGCGATCAACCGCAGCGAAACTTTTGAGGTCGTAGCGCGAACGATCGCTAAATTAAAATCGCGCGGCGTAAGAGTTTGCGCTCATACGATTTTCGGGTTGCCCGCCGAAACGGACGATATGATTATGCAGACAATCGATCGCGTAGCGGCGCTGAATATCGACGCGATAAAAATACACCCGCTATATATCGTTAAAAACGCCGCGATCGCAAAAACAGACGTCGAGCCGCTCTCGATCGAGCGATATTTGAATCTGCTTACGGCGGCGATCAAACGGCTCCCTTCAAATATAATCTATCAGCGCGTCAGCGCGGGAACGGACGATAAGAGTCTGATCGCGCCGCTATGGTGCAAAAACAAAAACCTCGCTATGGGCGCTATCAGAGAGCGCTTGCTTAAAGAAGGCTTTATCTATTAAACGGGCGCTATTAAAAAAAGCGAATAAACCGCTCTCGCGATCGCGCGCGGCGGCGTTGGCAAAACCGCCGATCGTTAAAGGTTTATAGACTCGTTTAAGGAGTTTTGCAAGAGGTCTTAAAGAGAATGTTAGACGCTTTATGCGAGCTGATATTCGGTTCAGCCCAAAACGAGATTTTGGGCGGATAAATAAATTAACGCCGAACTGGCGTTGCAAAGAGTAGATAGCTTTTCGGCGCAAGCGTCTCTTTTTATATGCAAATAAACGGCGTTGAAAGGCTTTATGAAGAGTTAAAAAGTAAAAACCTTCAAGTCTCTGAACTAAAATTGACATGGTATGGGGCGCAAGAGTTTTACGTTAAAGACGACAACGGCTATATTTTAGGTTTTGCCGAAGATAAATCTTAATCGTTGGCGCGCGCGGCTCGATAAATTGAGGGGCGACGTTAAATTGCCTTTGAAATCGGACGCGCTCGTCGATAATGCAAGCGGCGTTAAACGCGTCGTCGCTTAGGCTCGAACGGCGATCAGGCTATCGAGCGCGACAACGCCGCGTCTAGGTCGTTTAATACTCTACGAAACAACCTATCTCGTTCCCATAGGGCGCGGATTACGGGAGCGTAGCCGTCGCGAGATCGAGGCTTGGCGGCGCGCTTATTTTTCAGCCTAAAAGGTAAAATTGACTCGGCTAAGTCTCTTTGACGATTGTTTGCGCTACGCTACTCCTAGTTGGCGAAGTAACTACCGCAAGAAAGGATAGACAATGACAGGCGCAATCATAGCTTACGGCGTATATGGCGTTCTATCGGTTTTTGCCGTATTGATGATCATTGGTCAATACCGAGAGAGCCGTAGAAACAGTAATAGATTTGGACGGCGAAACCGAACTCCAACCGCCGTTTAACCGCGCTGTCTCGCCAAACCATTCGGCAATAGAGCTTGCGACGCTTTAACGCAAAGGCTTGCCTTTTGTTGGTTGATCAAACGGCAGTCGGCGCTTTTAGCCGATTGCGCGTAAAGATAGCGTTTGATTTCAACAAAAGCGATCGTAAGGTTTCAAAAACGCCGCCGCCGCGGGCGATCTGGACAAATCCTTGCGCCATAAAATTGACGGCGCGGCGCAAATAAACCGCCGCTAAAGTAGCGCGTTGCGATCGGGCTATCTCTCGAAATAACCGCTTAGCTACAACAAATAGCGACGCGGTTTGAAACCAAGCGAAAGATAAAGAGCGCTCTATCGCGCGGCATAACAAGCGATCGGCGCGTAATCCGTAACGTCGGAGGCTTTTTACGCAAGAGCGGCGATCGCGGCTTTACTTCCTCGCGTCAGCTTTGGTAAATTTTAGAAAGGGGCGTTGATCTTCTCGTGATTTAGTAGCCACGCCTTTTTGCTTGCGCCCCAGCCGTAAGCGCCAACGCCGCCGCTCGCGTGCAATACGCGGTGGCACGCGATCGCGATCGCGAACGGATTACGGCTAACCGCGCAAGCGGCGGCGCGATAGGCTTTCGGGTTGCCCGCCAGCGCGGCGAGGGAGCCGTATGAGAGCGTTCGAGCGTATTCCACGCGCAAAAGCGCCAAAAGAACTTTTTTATAAAAAGGTTGCGGCGGCAACTTAAACGGCAAAACCGAAAAATCGGGGCGCTCGCCTCGAAAATAGTCGTCTAGCAACTCAATCGCTTTGGCGGAAACGGGGTTTGAAACCCGCTTGCCGTCCGGTTTGCGAAAGCCGATCGACAAAAGCCGCGTCTCGTCGGCTAAAACGAATAACTCGCCGATTGGCGTTTCTAGCGTTTCGTAACTCGCCAAAGACAATTTTGCGCCCTCTTAAATATTTAGCGCGATCTTATCAATTTTGCGCTGTCGGACGCGCCTTGCAAAATCTCCTTAGATCGGCAAACTTCTAATATTTTTTCGCCGCCAGCCTCCGATCGCGATTAGGCGCTCGCTAGTTTGCGACGCAAGACGACAGATAGCGTATCCTTGAAGATCAATATATAGCCGATCGTAAATAACCCGCCGCCTACGCGCGAGAGCGGATCGTATAAAATCCCAATCGCTAAACAGACGATCGAGGCGATATGAAAAATCATTTGCAAACGCATAGCGTTTTTAGATATAAAACTATCTCTCATAAGCGTATCTATCGCGGCGGTTCGCTCAAGATTAAAATGTGAGAAAAACGGCATAACTTTATAAACCGCCGCGTTAATAAACGATAAAACAAATCCGCCAATAAACAGTATGGCAAACATTGCGTCGTAACGCTCGCCTTCGATAAACAAAAATGGCGCGGAAGCGATAAGGCAACACATAGAAAACCGCCAAAACGACGGATCCTCGTCGCCTCGCTCGCGCCGACGCGTCCTTATAAGCGAGATAACGCCGAAGGTTGTTAAAACCGCCGCCGCGCATATTTTAACGACCAAGGCGACATAAAACCGATCGATCGATAAGAGGACAAAAAACGACAGAATAATCAACGTAAAATACAGTAGCGGAACGCCAATTTGACAGCATATCTTTGGATACGGCGGCGTAGCGTAAAGTAGGGGCAAAAACCGCCTTGAAACGCTCATGATCAACAAAGAAATCCACATTACAAAGCCCCAGCTTAAATGCAGATCGGATAATGTTACGCTCGCTTGATCGGCGGGTTGAAGGCAGCGCTCCAACGATAGATGCGCTCCTAGCAAAACGGTAATCGCTAATCCGATCAGCGCGAGGCGAATCAGCCATATAGAAGAGTCTGAATCTTGGAGACGATATAGCTTATATATTATAGTAACGGCGAATGGAATCAGCGACAAAAAAAACGCGACGCCGCCCAGCGTAAAACCGATCGGTTCGGCGGCGATGAATCCGTAACAAAGCGCCAATACGCCAATATTTAACGCAAAAAATACGACGGATGAAAACCGCTTAACCGCAAACGACGCCGCGCTTGCGGCTAGCGCCAAAAAAAGCGCGCCGATCGCGATCATAGAGATTAAACCGATCGCGACGATATGAGTTAGCGCGTAGGAAAGCGGTTGAAAGCGGTCGATAAGCGGCGACGATCCATTAGCGGCGATTATCGCGCCCGCAACGACTCCAAAGAGCGGCGCGGCGAGAAAAAAACGCGAAACCGCCCGCTCTATCGACAAATCCTCGCTCATATCGCCCGCTTCGGCGCCAAAAAGAGGCGCGCGCGTATCGCACGCAAAAAAGCCGCGCTCTTTGCCGTCTGTTTTGATCGCGTTTTTCGCCCGTTTTGTTTCCGCTCGTCGATCGTAAAACGCCGTTTCAGGCAGGCGGTCGTTATACCGAAAAAATCGACGGCGCTCAAATAAAACTCGATTGGCATATCCGCGTCCTTGCGGCGCAATTGTGCCAAAAAATGGTTCAATCTCCGTTTATAACCCGATCCGTTTAAAATGTCCTTGCGGCGCTTTGCATACTAGACAGGCTTTCGGCGCGTTTTTGCCTCTGTGAACGTGTCCGCAAATATCGCATATCCAGATTTCCTCGCTTTCGCTCGCAAAAAAGCCGCGCTCTCTTAATTCGTTCTCAAGCGCGAGATATTTCGCCTCGTGTTCCACCTCTACCTTGCCAATCGAATTAAACAGCCTAGCTATATCGTCAAACCCCTCTTCTTTGGCGATTTTCGCGAAATCCGGATACATAGTCGTATGCTCGTATCGCTCTCCCGCCGCGGCGTAAAGTAGATTTGCGGACGTTTTTTCCCAATCGTCGCCTCTAGTTAGCCTGTTATACGCCGCAAACTCCATTTTGGCGTGGTTATGTTCGTTGAAGGCAAACTCGTCGAAAAAAGCGGCGATCTGATTAAATCCCTCTTTTCTCGCTATTTCGGCGAAAAAGTTGTATTTATTGCGCGCCTGCGACTCTCCCGCGAACGCCTTGAGCAAATTAACCGCCGTTACATTCTCGTTGACGACTTGCATTGGCTCGCCGCAACAGGTTAAAACGCCGCCGCCGACCTTTTGAATCTCCGCTTCGTTGCCGCATTTAGCGCACCTGAACGTTTGATACTGTTTCATTTCTCCATCCTTTTTATTTTGAATGGCGTAAGCATAACCTTTTTTTAATTAAGAATTTTTATTCTTTGATAATCGCGCGCGGAGCGCTAAAAGTCGGGCTGTGATACCATAAAGCGATTTAGAAACGCGCGCAAGCGGTTTAAAACTATTTTAAGGCGTTTATATGTCGTCGATTGAAAACGTAGAAAACAACCCTAACCTAAACAACGCGAAAACCGTAACGATTATGAGGCGCGTGCTTGAGACCAACGACCAAAACGCCGTCGCCAACCGTCGCGAGTTTGACGCGAAAGGCGTTCTGGCGATCAACCTTATGTCAAGCCCCGGTAGCGGCAAAACGACGCTGTTAGAGGCGACGGCGAAAGCGGCGGATTTTAAGTTCGCCGTGATCGAGGGCGATATGGAGACCAACCGCGACGCCGAGCGGCTCGCCAAGCTCGGCGTGCAGGCGTATCAGATTACGACGGGGACGGCTTGCCATCTCGAAGCGGATATGGTGCGCGACGCGATGGGCAAAATGGAGCTAGGCGGCTTGGACGTCGTTTTTATCGAAAACGTGGGCAACCTCGTATGCCCCGCAAGCTACGAGCTTGGATCGCATATCAACGTCGCGCTGATCTCTACTCCCGAAGGCGACGATAAGGTGTTGAAGTATCCCGTTATGTTTCGCGCCGTCGATCTGGCGCTGATTACGAAAGTCGAGCTGGCGGGGCTGTTTGATTTCAGCGTCGATCGGGTGGTAAGCGAAGCGAAGCGGCTAAAGCCCGAAATCGAAACGATCGCTTTGAGCGCCAAAACTGGCGAAGGCGTAGATCGCTGGCTTAGCTTTATCAAAAGCCGTCTGTCGTGAGCGGCGTTATCACGCTTGCGCACGGCGCGGGCGGGCTGGAGACCAAAGAGCTGATCGATCGAGTTTTCGCGCGCGCGCTTGGCAACGACTATCTAAGCGAGGGCGAGGACGCGGCGCTAATCCCCGCGGGCAGATACGCCGTTTCAACCGACGGCTTTATTGTTTCGCCGCCGATCTTTAACGGCGGCGATATTGGCAAGCTCGCCGTAGCCGGCAGTTGCAACGACGTGGCTATGCGCGGCGCGAAGCCTAAGTTTTTAACCGCGTCGTTTATTATCGAGGAGGGCGTAAGTTTTGATCTATTGGAGACGATTGTCGCCTCGTTTGCCGCCGAGCTGATAAAAAACGAGGCGAAACTGATCGCCGCCGACACAAAGGTAACGCCAAGAGATCAAGCGGGGGGCGGATTGTATATCGCCGCGAGCGCCTTTGGCGAGGTCAAGCTGGAGGGTTTGGGGGCGAAAAATCTTCGAGAGGGCGACTATATTATCGCAAGCGGAACATGCGGCGATCACGGCGCGGCGATCTTCGCGGCGCGAGAGGGCATAGCGTTAGAAGGCGATCTCAAAAGCGATTGCGCGTCGCTGTGGGGCTTGGTTTCGCGTTTGATCGACGCAAAATTGCCGATCGTCTGCATGCGCGACGCTACGCGCGGCGGCTTGGCGGCGGTTACAAACGAGTGGGCGATCGCCGCTAACGTCGCCATAACGCTTAAAGAGGCGTCCATCGGCGTGAAAAACGAGGTCAAAGGCGCGTGCGAACTGCTGGGCTTCGAGCCTTACGCGCTCGCCAACGAGGGAATGATGATCGTAGCCGCGCGCGGCGAAGCGGCGGCAAAAGAGGCGCTAAACGTTATGCGTTCAAATGCGCTTGGGCTTCGCGCCGCGATTATCGGGCATGTCGGCGGCGATCATAAAGGGCGCGTAGTTTTGGAAACGTCGCATAAAACCTCGCGCTTTTTAGAAACGCCAAGCGGCGAATTGTTACCGCGTATCTGTTAAATCGCCATGCACGAGTACTCGGTCGTTCAGGCGCTATTAGATCAGTGCGAGCGCGAGGCGAAAAAAGCGGGCGCGAGCAGGGTTTTGCGTATCGAGGTAAAAGCGGGCAAACTAAGCGGAATCGAGCCAAAACTGCTAAAAACGGCGTTTGAGTTTTTTAGCGAGGATAGTTTTTGCAAAGGCGCGAAACTGCGCGTGGTTACTCAAAACGTAGCGATCGAATGCAAAGAGTGCGGAGCTAAAAGCGAACTAACCGAGTTGGATTTTTGCTGTCCAAAATGCAAGAGCGCGGAAATAACGATTATCGACGGGGAAGACCTGATTTTAACAAGTATCGAGATGGAATAAACCCTCCGACCAAATCGGACTTTTGCCGTCCCAAACGCGAGAGCGCGTTAAACGCTTCGCCCGTCATTCCCGCGAAGGCGGGAATCCATAAAAAAGGTTAAAACAACCTACGCAATACGCTTAATATTACGATTGTCTAAAAGAGATGGATTCCCGCTTTCGCAAGAATGACAATTCGCGTCATACCCGCGTAGGCGGGTATCCATTTTTTGACGATCGCGGAAATGACAAGAGAAACGGGAACGGCAATGCGCGCGGCGGTTTAATCGCTTGCGACGCTAACTTCGGTTAAGGTTTTGCGATAGGGTATAGAACCGCTATCGCCATCAAACTTATCGCCCACAGAAGCGCCCGTCGCATAAACCTTGCCGTCTTTTGACAACGCGAAGGAGTGATAACTGCCGGTGGACGCGGCGATAATGTTTTTATCGCTTAAAACGCTAACTTCGGAAAGGTATTGCGGTTGGCATTGTCGCCTAAACCAAGCTGACCGTCGCTGCTATATCCCGTAACATAGACCTTGCCATCCTTTGATAGCGCGAGGGAGTGATTGTCGGCGGCGGATACGGCGATAATGTTGGATTTAAT
Source organism: Helicobacteraceae bacterium (assembly GCA_031258155.1). Taxonomy (NCBI): domain Bacteria; kingdom Pseudomonadati; phylum Campylobacterota; class Epsilonproteobacteria; order Campylobacterales; family Helicobacteraceae; species Helicobacteraceae bacterium. Next base: position 59,153 of record JAIRNH010000056.1, read on the forward strand.
TTCGCCTTCGCCGCCTTCGTTTTCCGAGCTTTTCTTACCGCAACCAATCAAAGCGAACGAAATAAACGCGATCGTTAATAGTTTAGTAGAGATAAGAAATAGTTTTTTAAGCGGCGCTAAAACCGCTAGTTTAGTCAAAAGCGATCGCCGGTTATCCGTCGGCGACGGGTTTAATAACTCGCAATAGCAGATTGATTTAGATTGCGTTAGACTAATTTTTCTCAAAAAAGACGATAACACGACAAACTTCTTGACGGCTTAAAATAAAGCTCTTTGGGTAACAGCCCTATTTAACTTAAAACGTCGAGCGCCGCAAAAACGTTAGATCGCCGCGATAAAAGCAAATAACCTCCGTCGCCTCTTTTGGAGCGCCAACGCGATTTGCCAAAAGAGCTAACATAAGCCCAATATCCCCAAAGCGATCCGCTTATTTTTAGAGCGCTAACGCGGCGGCTTAGTCGCTTACAACGCGAAGCCTCGATCGCCTTTTGTCGTTAAAGCCGCGTTTGCCCTTGACTTTTAAGCGTCGCGGCGCTAGAATGGTTGAACAGTTATTCAACTATTGTGCGCTGCCGCCAATTGGCAAATCGCGCGGCAAACGCCAATACGCGCAAGGAGAAGATTGTGGGAATAAAAAACGACGCTTTGCTTATTGATAATAGCGCTTCGTCGGGATCAAACGGCGCGACGCATTCAAGAGCGGCAAACAACGGCGCGGCGGCTATCTGCGATTGCAACGTAATACACAAGGAGGTCGTCAATCGCGTGAGAGCGTCTATGCCAAGCGACGAAGCGCTCTTCGATCTAGCGGAGCTTTTCAAGGTTTTTGGCGATTCTACGCGGGTAAAGATACTTTGCGCGCTATTCCAAAATCGAATGTGCGTGTGCGATATAGCCGCGTTGCTCGGCATGACAAAATCGGCGATTTCGCACCAATTGCGCGTGCTAAAGCAGGCGAAGTTGGCGAAGTATAAAAAAGAGGGCAAGGTGGTCTATTACTCGCTTGAGGACGATCATATAAAAAACATATTTGATCAAGGTTTTAGCCATATTATGGAGTAACGCGGCGGCGTTTATTTTGCGGCGCGATCGCTAGTTTTCGATTAAGGACATAGCGATCGCGGGGGGCAAAAGTTACGCTTTATCAATCGGTTGAATATATGCTCAATTGATATATTAAACGCGCCTGATCGCGACCGCTTCAAATGTTCGGCGGACAAAGCGCGTTAGCGGCGAAAATCGTCAAAAGACGATCGCAAAGGGGAGATTTAAGATGCGCAAAACGATTAAACATAGCGGCGAAATTAACGCGGCGATCGGCGCTTGCGCCTGCCGCGACGGCGAAGACCGCAAACTATTTGGCAAGAAAGCGATAATCGCGGGCGTTTTGATCTACGCGCTCGGCGCGGCGATTAACTTGCTGTGCGATTTTAATTTCGCCGTCTTGGGCGACATAGCGGCGAAATTAGCGCCGTATTTTAAGCTGGCGATTTTCCTGATAAGTTACGTTTTAGTCGGCGGCGATATAGTCAAAAAAGCGCTTTCAAACGTTCGTCGCTCCAAAAACATTTTCGACGAAAATTTTCTTATGAGCGCCGCCTCTATCGGCGCGTTTGCCATTGGCGAATATCTTGAAGCCGTCGCGGTTATGGCGCTATATCAAATCGGCGAGGGATTGCAAGAAAGAGCGGCGGCAAACTCGAAAAAGTCTATAACGGCTCTGTTGGATATTAAGCCGGAATTCGCGAATTTGAAAGTGGGCGATCGGCTTGTCAAAACCGCGCCGCAATCAATCAAAGAGGGCGATATTATCGTGATCAAAGCCGGCGAGCGAGCGCCGTTAGACGGCGTTGTGCTAAGCGGGCGATCCGCGCTGGATATGTCCGCGCTTAGCGGGGAGTCCGCGCCCAAAGACGCGGCGGCGGGCGATACGATCTTATCGGGCGCAATCAATAAAAGCGGGGCGCTGACGGTAAAGGTAACGCGCGAGTTTTCCCAATCCGCCGTATCGAAGATCGTGAAATTCGTAGAGGAGGCGAGCGCCAAGAAAGCGAACGCGGAGCGGTTTATTACTAAATTCGCAAAAATCTATACGCCGATTGTGGTGGCGTGCGCCGCTATGCTCGCCGTTTTGCCGCCGCTATTGATAGGAGCGTCGTTTACCGAATGGCTTTATAGGGCGCTGATTTTTCTGGTCGTATCCTGCCCGTGCGCGTTGGTTATATCGGTGCCGCTTAGCTTTTTTGCCGGACTTGGCGGCGCGTCGAGGCGCGGCATACTGATCAAAGGCGGCAACTATCTGGAGGCGCTAAGCCGCGTCGATACGGTAGCCTTCGACAAAACGGGAACGCTAACCAAAGGCAAATTTTCGGTAAGCGAAATATCGCCAAGCAACGGATTTAGCGAAGACGACCTGCTTTTCTACGCCGCCGCCGCCGAATCCGCCTCGCCGCACCCGATCGGCGCGTCAATCGCCGCGGCATACGACAAAAAAATAGACCAAAACGACGTTTCCGATCGCGAAGAGCTGCTAGGGTTTGGCGCTAGCGCCGTAGCGCGAGGCAGAACGGTTTTGATCGGCGGCGAAAAGCTAATGCGAAGCCGAAACATAGCTTTTCAAGAGGCAAAAACGAGCGGCGCGGCGTATGTCGCGATCGACGGCGTATATGCGGGATATATCGCAGTAGCCGACGAGATAAAACAAGAGAGCCTGACGATAGCGCGGGAATTAAAGGCGCTTGGCGTCCGCAACGTCGTTATGCTAACGGGCGATCGCAAAGCCATAGGCGAAGAGGTCGCCGCGAAGCTGGCGATCGACGAGGTTTATTCGGAGCTGTTGCCGCTGGAAAAGGCGGAGAAGATCGAACTTTTAGCGCGCGAGGCTTCGGCGAACAAAAAATTAGTTTTTGTCGGCGACGGCATAAACGACGCGCCCTCTTTGGCTAGGGCGGACATAGGAATCGCTATGGGCGCGTTGGGCGGTGATATAGCCGTGCAAGCCGCCGACGCGGCGCTGATGAACGACAATCCGCAAAGCGTGGCGATCGCGATTAAAATAGGCAAAAAAACGACGGCGATCGCCTCTCAAAATATCGCTCTGGCGCTTGGCGTAAAAGCGCTGGTATTGGCGCTTAGCGCGTTTGGCGTAAGCGGAATGTGGGCGGCGATTTTCGCGGACGTCGGCGTAACGCTTCTAGCGACGCTAAACGCGACCAGAGCGTTCAGAATCTAACCGTAAAGACGCGGATAAAAGCGGCTAAGGCTTATGTTGTCTCCGCTAATAAACGCTAGTTGCGCATGCTTGACGTTTTACTCAAAGGGCGCTCGATATATAAGCGCGTTAATTGGCGCTATACAAACGCGAGATCGTCAAAAGCGAGCGAAATTTTGGCGGCGTTTGACTTTCTTTTTGCCGACGAACCCGCGCTAATTATAACCTTGCCGGTTTTTACGAGCGGATAAAAAGCGGTTTTTGAACGGGGCAAAGCCGCGCCGGCGTTTAAGATTTTTTAGCGTTTATAAAAACCGATTTTATACCTGCGTTTTGCTCGTCGCCGAAAGCTCTTCCATCTGATTTCTGATCCATCGTTCATATTCTTGATGAATCTGATCGGCGCTCTTGCCCTCCGTCTCGATCGGCTTTCCGATCCTAAGCGCGATCGTTCCGCTACGCTTTAGAAACTTTCTAGCCGGCCAACAAGCGCCCGCGTTGTGCGCGATCGGTAGCGCCGCCGCGCCGGTCTGTTTTGCCAATATCGCCGCGCTTCTTTTAAACTCGACCCTATCTCCTAACGCCACGCGCGTGCCTTCGGGAAAAATCAATACCGAGGATCCCGCTCTAAGTTTTTGCGCGCCGACCTTTAACACCCGTTTGGACGCGCCGACGGCGCTTGAGCGATCAATGGCGATCGGACGCAAGAACGCCAGCGACCAGCCAAAAAACGGAATCCACAATAGCTCGCGTTTCAAAATGGTGCAGATAGGCACGATTAACGTTTGCAACGCGTATGTTTCCCAAGCGCTCTGATGGTTGGCGACGACTACGACGGCTCTGTCCTTCGGTATATTTTCCAGCCCCTCAAAGCGGTATTTCACCCCGCAGGTAACGCGAAGCCAAAACGACGAGCAGCGAAAAACGCCTATCGGCACAAAAAAACGCGCTTTATACGGGATAAATATCCCTAGTAACGCTCCGGTAGCCGTAATAGAAAAAACAATCAGAAAGTAGCCCGCCGCGAACAAAAAGGAGCGAAAATACATAGCCAAATCTCCCGAATAACGCGCGAATTCTAGCCGATTTTGCCAAAACGCCATAATGCGTAACGCCCGCGCGAAAAACGGCGGCAAAAAAGCGCGTATTTACCCGCGCGTTCTAACGCGCGATTGTCGCTTTATTCAATGTCGAGACTAGAAAAATGTTCGTCGCGATCTTTTCGTTCGTCTTGACGGCGTTCCGCGCGATTAGCGATCCTGCCGTGCTTTAGCCATACGGCTCGCTCGGCGCGTTTTGCCACCGTTTTATCGTGGGTAACGACGATAATCGCGCTGCCTTCGGCGTTAAGATTGGCGAAAATATCCATTACGATCTTCTCGTTCTCCTCGTCGAGATTACCCGTCGGCTCGTCGGCTAGGATCAGCTTGGGGTAGTTGATCAGCGCTCTAGCGATGCAAACCCTTTGACGCTCGCCGCCCGAAAGCTCTTTGGGCAGATGTTTGCCCCGATCGCCTAGCCCCACGCGCTCTAGCGCCTTTTTCGCCTCCCGCTCGTCCGCCATGCTGTGGTAATACTGCGCCAACATCACATTTTGCAGGGCGTTTAGATACGGCACAAGGTGAAACTGCTGAAATATCAAGCCGATCTTCTCTCTTCGTATGGCGGTCAGCGTTTTCAGGCTCGCCTTAGATATGTCCTCTCCGTCGAAAATTGTCGTTCCGCTCGTGGCTCTGTCCAGACAACCGACTATGTTCATCATAGTGGTTTTGCCCGATCCCGAAGGACCCATCACCGCAAGCCACTCGCCCTCTTTTACCTCCAGATCGACGTTGTTAAGCGCCGCGAGCGAGTCGTATAGCACGGACACGCTTTTAAGTTCTACTATATTCATCGTTACTCTCCTCTTAAAACCGCGATCGGATCGACGCTCGTCGCCTTATAAACGGGGAAGATAGCCGCCGTCGCCGTGAAAGCGACGCAAACCGCGATCGATACGAGCGCCAAGCCAACGTCAAAATTTATCGAAGCGTCAAACACCGATAAACTTGTAAAGTTCGCGAACGCGAAGCCAAACAGACAGCCAAGAATCCCGCCTAAAAACCCTAAAATGATCGCTTCGGATAAAAATTCAAATGCTATATCTCGATTTTCCGCTCCGATCGCCTTCTTTAGCCCGATCTCCTTTTGGCGCTCCAAAACGGTCGCCGCCATAGTGGAAGAAACGCAGATCATCGTGAGCGCGATCGCGGCGATCGTTACAAGCGCCATCAGCGCCCTAAGTTTTGTTAGCACCGCGTTTTCGGAGTTTGCCACTCTCTTGATCGATTTTGGCGTTATACGCGGCAGCTCGTTTGCCAAAAGCGCTCGCAACTCCTCCAAAGCCTCGCCGGAGAGGCTAACCGACAGCTCCGCTAGATCAGCCGCGTAGCCGTCGCCGATATTCATATACAAAAAGCCGTCCCCGCCGCCGCCCGTTTTTACGATCGCGCTGATATTTACCTCTCTAGCCTCAAGCTCCGTTACCGAGCCTATCTCTAGTTTCAGAGCGTTTGCCAGATCGACTCCCGCGATCGCCTCGTTAGCGTTTTTAGGAAGCGTTCCGTTAAGCTGCCAATACGGATTGATGGCGAAGGCTTGTTCAAGATCGGAATACGCCGTCGTTATAGGTTGCTGATTTAGCCGCATACTTTTATACATATAGGGAGCGGCGCCCACCAGCGAGCCTTGCGGCGCCAGCTCTTTTATCTTTGATAAATCCTCTTTAGACACGCCGTTCTCGCCGATTAGAATAATGTTCGCCCCGTAAGCGCGAAAGACTTCGGCTAATCTGCGCGGCATATCGTAATAGATGGCGAGCATGCCAAAAAACGCCGTCGCGCCAAGCGAAACGGCGAGCAGAGCCGTCGCTATGCGCGATCGCCTGCGGATAAATACTCCTAGCAACGCCGCTAGAAATAGCTTGAGGTTTGCCGCGCGCGCGATCTTAACCATGCAAAGCCTCGGCGGGACGAGTCGCGCACAATATTTTCATAGCGGGCGCGCTCCCTATAATCGTCGTAGCAAAAACGAGAAGCGCCACTATCGGGATCGCAAGGACGTTTGGCTCTACCGTCGCGTCAAACACGGCGCGACCGATAAAAGCGGCGAGCTTCAACCCCGCCAGATAGCCTATAAAAGCGCCCGCGAAAGCGGCGATCATCACCTGAGTTAATACCAGCAGAATAATCTGCGTATCGAGCGCGCCGATCGCTTTGAGCAACCCGATCTCGGCGGTTTTTTCCATAACGTAGGTCGTAACCAAGCTGGAGATGCCAAGCGCGGAGCAGGCGAGCGTCAAAGCGGTCAAAAGCAGCATAAGCAGTTGAATTTTGTTGAGTATCGCGCCTTCGGATTGCGAAATCTGCAAAACCGCTTTAGCTCGCGCGTTTGGCAGCGCCTCCTCGATCTGATAGGCGATAGAGCTTATATACGCGGTGCAATACCACGTCTCCCACTCGTCCAAAGAGAGGTTGCTTGGATCCTGCGCGGCTTTGCGAGCGAGATCGTTCTCCGGAGTGGTCAAGGCGCTTAGATCGACCTGCGAGATTAGCCCCTCTTTGCCCGCGATCGCCTGCGCCGAGGCAAGCGGCATAAAGATATAGTCGTCCTCCTCGCCGCCCGCTAAAAAGGCAGCCGTGATCGTAAATTTGCGCCCTTTTATTTCAATCTCGTCGCCCGCGCCAAGATTTAGCCTTTTTGCCGCTTCGCTTCCTATCATCGCCTCGTTTGGCGCGTCGTCTTTAGGCCATTCGCCCTCGATATGCCACCACGATTTCAGCCCGATAACCCCCGTAACGACGCTTTCGCCCGTAGGCAATTCGGACTCCTTATTGAACCATGTTCCAGCCAGACGAAAGGTTTCGCCGTTTATCTCTTCGTCCGCGAACAGAAACGGGGCGAGATCGACGATATTATGCGCCCAAAAGATGGTTTTGATCTTTAGCGCGTCTATCTCGCGGAGATATTCGGAGTTCGCGCTCTCCTCCTCGTTATACATATCGGAGAGGATCGAGGCAAACTTGGGGCGCACGACAATATTCGCGCCGTATGCCTTCAACTCCTTATTCACCTTGTCGCCTATGTCAAACATTGTGTTGAGCATAGCCGCCGCGATCGCCGCGCCCAACCCCGCGGTGATCGCGAGCGCCAAAAATTTGCCTCTTTGGCGCGCAAAAGCGCCTTTGATCATCTGTATAAACATTATCTAAACCTATCTTCCTCGTCCTCTAACGCTTTAACGTAAATGCGCAAAGTCGAATTTGTTACCTCGTATGGGAAGGGAATGGGGTTGCATCCGCCGCGAAAACCGATCGTCGCTTTGTTGATCGCCACGCCGCAACGCGAGCAGATCACCTTGCCCTTCTCCTCGTAGTATCCGCTTACGCCGCATATCTCGCACGCGTCCAGCCCCACTCCGTAACCGCCGCGATCTTTTTTAATGATGATAAACCTAATCTCGGTTCCGTTGGCGCTCTTATAGGCGTATCGTTTCAGCCGCCCGTCGTCGAACTCCTCCAGCGCGAAGACAATCACGCCGTTTTCGGCGCTTACGCTAACGGCGGGGGAGATTTCGACCTCTCTTTCGGCGAGATACGATCCGCCTTTGGCGAAGAGGGCGGCGGCGAAAAGCGAAAGCGTCGTTAAGACGTAAAAACGCCGTTTGCTCTTTGACTGCGCGAATAATTTACGCCTGATCGCGGGATTTGGAGCGGAGATCACGTTGAGTTTGTTTGCCGCGTAGAGCAGATCGCGGTTTGTGCCGCCGTTTTGCGACACGACGAATATCTTGCGGTTTTCTACCGCGTAGAGCGTCGCGGCTACGGAGACGGTTGCGGCGCAAGCGGCGTAAAACAGCCAACTAAGATGTTCAGAGATCAAGAAAACCGCGTCTATAAGCCAACGCGGGATTACGCCTCTTGGATAGAGCGCGTATATCACGCTTAGCGCCTCGTGAATAACGACAAGCAGAAGTATCGCGCCGCCAAGCGATAAAAAAATCTTTTTCGACGAGCTAAGCGCCGCTTGATAGACCGAGTAGTATAAGATTAGCAACGTCGCCAGAGCCAGCGCGTAGCCGAACCATTTAAGAGCAAACTCCTCGTTGTAGATGTTGTCCATTCCGACGGAAAACTCGGAAGGATAGAGAAATATATCGACAAGCCCGTAGGCAAGCAAAAGAAATAGTATAAGCGGGATAAAAAACCTAACGATCGCCGCCGAAGAGCGAAAACGCGGCGCGAAAAAGAGAAAAAACGCGAAAATAAGTTGCGCGATAATCAACGGAATCAGGATAATCAGATTGTAATACTCGCGGTTGATCCATCTGGTGTTAGCATACAAAATAGCGATTATTAGGGCGGTTAAAAACCCAAGAGCGGAAGCGACGACGACGCTTTTAGCGCGAATCTTCTCCCCGTCGGAAAGAGCGCCAAGCAAAACGCCCAGCAAAACAAGAGTAAAAAAGAGCGTGTTTATAACATTTACTAAATAGTGAAGCATTTTTCTTGACCTTCGTTTTAGATAATCGCTCTAAAAATCAAACGCCCCGATTCGGAAAGTCCCGATCGAGGCGTTTTAGCGAGTCGAATTATACGATCAGCTTCTTACCACTTGCGCGGAACGAAATTGAAATCCCAGCTTACCTCGATCGGCTTCGCCCAGAATCTGCCTTCTACGCCCGTTTCTTTATCAACGTGGAGCAGATAGCCCGTTCTTTCCGGATTTTCTACGATAAAGGTAATTTTGTATTTACCAGCGCCGTCAAGTTTGATGTTGTTGCCATAGTGCGGTCCGTCGCTCGCGTTCATCGGCATAAAAGTGCCTTCTTGAACCTTGGAGCTGCCTTGCTTTTGGATCTTATACTTCACCGTCAGATAAGGCACGAAATCACCCGCGCCGTAGCCGAGATTGTTGCCTTCGCGCGCGGAAATATCCGCTTCGAGGTGCATATCCGCTTTGGACGGAGGCAGGTTGCCCGCGAGCGCTTTAGGTTCCATCAGCACCGGTTGAAAATAGACCCCCGCGATATGCAAGGGTCCTACGTCGAACTCGTCGCCAAGAGGGAACTCCTCGAAGCCCGCCGCCTCTTCGGGAGCGGGAGCCGCAAAAATCGCGCTAGGCAGGAACGCCAGCGCCGCCGCTAAGAAAACTTTAGAAACGCGAACCATTGTAAATCCTCCACAATGTTTAATAATCCCTTATACGCAAGAGATACGATTAAGGCTTGATTGAAGCCAAACTAGCCCGCTTACGCGGACGACTAAAAACGCCAAAAAGCCCGCGCCAAATTATGGCGGGCGGACTTTTGCTAACAGAACGGACATTACGCGCTCCTTGTTTTTCTCATGTAATATAGAAACGAGCCGATCGCCAAAATCAGCAGCGCGATCTGCGGCGCAAGCGTTTCGATCGTGGGATAGACGCCCAGCAGATCGATCGTGGGAACATAATCGACGCTAGTAACGCTGACCACGTCCGCCTCCTGAAGCTCTTTCACGCCGCCGCCCGCGAAGGCTACGCAGATCAGATACATAAATATGCTCGTGCCGATAAAAAACGGCTTCAAAGGGAGCCTAAGCGATCCGAAGCGAATCGCCGCGAACACAAAGACGAGTATCGCGCAACCGATCGCAAAGCCAAACCAAACCATATTCTCATAGCTTTGCGCCTCCGCGAACAGCCCTTGATAAAACAAGATCACCTCCGCGCCCTCTCTGAAAACGGCTAAAAACGCCGCGCACGAAAGCGCGAAAACGCTGCCTTTGCCGATCGCGGCTTTGACCTTGCCCTCTATATAGCCCTTCCACGACTCCTCGCTGGATTTTGAGATCATCCAGTTGCTCACAAAAAACAGCACCACGACCGCCGTAAGCATCGCCGCGCCCTCTACGATCTCCTGCGCCGCGCCGCTAATGGATATAACTTTGGCTATCAGATACGCCATGGCGACGCTCGCCAAAATCGCTAAAACGGCGCCGACATAAACGGATTTAGTATATTGCCCGTTGCCCGAACGGACGAGATACGCGGCGATTGCGGCGATAACCAAGATCGCCTCCACGCCCTCTCTTAACATGATTAGCAGCGAGGCGATCAGAACGCCTATGCCGCTAATCTCTCTTGAGTCCAGCGCCTCGGCGTCTTCGTTAAGCCATACGATCAGCTCGTCGATCTTTTGCTTAACCTCCGCGTCGTTAGCGTCGTTCATCGCGTTTTTGATAATGCTAAACTGATATTCGACGACGCTTGCGCGCTTGCCCGATATGTTTGAGAGCGTGGCGCGCTCTACCCCGTGCTTTTCGTAAAAACCAAAATACGCGTCGTTGATCAGGTTTTTGGCTTTTTGCGTATCGTTGTCCAAATAGGCTTGATGCGCCGAGCGCAAGGTCGCTTCCATATCGGCTACGATCGCGCTCCACGAGCCGTATTTTTTGTTTTCGGAGTCGTCTTTCACGCCAAAAAGCATATCTATCACGGCGGCGCCTTGCGTTTTCACGTTCGCCGCGTCTTCGTTTTCGCTCATAATGTAGAGCAGATCGTCAAAATGCCTCTCCATACCCTCCGCTAATTCGGTCGGCACAAGCGCTCTCGCGTCCTCGACGCTTTTTTTGGCGCTCTCGACGTCGCCGCTAGCATACGCCTCATAAACCGCGCTAAGCTCGGTTTGTAGCTTTTCTTTTAACTCAAGATTAAGCGCGTTTTCCTGAGCGGCAAGGTTTGGCGAGAAAAGCGCCAGACCGCAAATTAAAACGACCGCCGCGTTGATTTTTCTAATCGTCCTCATCGTTTACCTCCAAAAGTAAGATTGCCAATGTGATAATCAATTTCATACTTATAAGTTTAGAACATTTTTCCTTAAAGTAAGTTTTTATCGCCTTAGAATTAGGTTTAACGCGCGATAAACGCTTGGGTCGTCTTAGTTTTTGGTCTTAAAGGCGCGCAAGGCAAAACGTCTCTCCGCGTGATTTTCCCAACATTTTAGCGTTTCTTCGCAAACGCGATAGAACAAGGCGGCTATTTGTTTCAAACGTCGCGGCTACGGCTGGCTTCGTTTAGCCTTTTGTCGATTTTGCGAAACAAATCGCGGCGGATACAAGAACGCTCTCTTGCTATTGCTGCCGCCGGACATAGTTTTCGCCCGCCCGCAAACCGCGCAACCTCGCTAAAATCTATCATGACGTCTCTATAGACGTTTCAGTCCGCGCGCTCGCAAGGAGCGCGACGCTAATTCGTCGGTGCTAACTCCCGCGCCTAATGTTTCAATCCACGCGCTCGCAAGGAGCGCGACGCCTAGCCAGGTCGCCGCCAGATTAGCGTTAATCGTTTCAATCCGCGCGTTTATATAACCGAGGGCACGCGATCTTTACGACCGCGTAGGCGCTATCTTAAAGGCGAACGACAACCGAACGTTTTTTGTTTGTGCCGCCGCCGCGGAAGGATCGTGAAAAAACGATAATCGATAGCGCGCGCTTGCTACAATTTACGTTATGTCTTTGCCGCGATCGATTGTTGCTTTTGTCGCCTATTGCGCGTTTGCGTTCGCGGCGCTCGGCGAAGAGTTCGCGCCGTGCGCCGAAAAGAACCGCCTAGCATACGCGCGCGAGCGCAACCTTGTCGGCGTGGCGATCGACGCCGATCGGTTGCTTGTTCCGCTAGGATTGCTTAGCCCGAACAAATTGCCCAAAGCGTGGAGTTTGGAGCGATACGATCCCCTAAGCGGTTTGGCGATTGTCCGCGCGAAACACAATCTTATTCCGATTGTTTTTAGGAAAGCCGATCGCGTAACGGAACATAAAAATCTGCTGTTAATGAACGAAAACGAGGCGATCGCGATTCCCGTTTCGTCCGTAATACGTCAATTAGGGGCTACCCCCGCGCGCGTCGCGGCGCGATCGCAAAGCGCCTCGCTACTTACCGCGCCATGCTACGCGGTGGTGGGCGTATCGACGCTAGGCGCGATTATAGAGAGCGATTTTATAGAACGTTTTATCGCGTCCGAAGCGCCTTTTTATTGGGGCGATCTGGGCTTTAGACTGGAGGATTTTAACGTCTCAAGCGTCGATCCGTTTATCACGAACAACCCTTTTAAGAGGGGCGATCGCATAAAAGCGTTGGGCGGCGCGGTTTATGAAACGCCCGAAAAACTCGCGCGCGCGATTCTGTTTTTGCGTCCAAACGACGAAACCAACATCTCAATCGAACGCGGCGGCGAGGAGATAACTTTGTCGGCAAAAGTTTCTAAACGACTCGGCGGATTTTTGGTCGCCGACACTTTCTTGGAACGTTTCGGCTTGGTTTTCAACCGCGACTTGTTCGTCCGCTCGGTCGATAACAATAGGCTGTCCGTCCGCGCGGGTGATCGCCTTGTCTCCGTTAACGGCGAGATCGTAAAAACCTCCGCCGAAGCGCGCGGCATTTTAACGGGTCATAGCGGCGCGGTTCGCCTGCTTATGCAGCGAGGCGACTTTCAATTTTTTATCGCGATTGAAGCGCAAACGCAATGAACGAGCTATTAAAAGCGTTTGAAATTTATCTTAAAGCAAATCTGCCAAAGGCGCCTAGCTTTCACCCGTATTACGAAAAGGCGCTCGGCGAAATGTTATTGGCGGGCGGCAAGCGCTTTCGCGCCGCGCTGGTTTTGAGCGCGGCGACGGGACTCGACGAAACGAGCGCGCCTAAAGCGATGAGCGTCGCGCTCGCCGTCGAAACGTTTCATACTTATTCGCTTATCCACGACGATCTGCCCGCGATGGATAACGCCGATTTCAGACGATCCGTTCCAACGTTGCATAAGACCTACGACGAGGTTACGGCGATCTTGGTCGGCGACGCGCTTAATACGCATAGCTTTTTGTATCTGGCGAACGCGCCGCTTTCAAGCGATACAAAAGCGAAACTCGTCGCGATCTTAGCCGAAAACGGCGGCGCGAACGGAATGGTTTTAGGGCAGGCTCTCGATTGTAGTTTTGAAAACAAAAAACTGAATATGCGCGAAACGGAGTTTATCCACCGCGCGAAAACGGGAAGATTGATCGCCGCTAGTTTGCAGATGGGCGCGTATGTAGGCGGCGCGGACGACGCGCTCGCTAAAAAACTCTACGATTTCGGCATGGATTTGGGGCTTTACTTTCAGATTCGCGACGATATTATCGACGCGACGCAAGCGCCGGCGGAGGCGGGCAAACCGACCGGTAGCGACGAGCGTAAAAACGGCTACGTAACGTTGCTTGGGATCGACGAAGCGCAAAGGCGCGCTAAAAAGGAGGCGCAAAAATTGCGCGAGGCGATCGCCGCTATGTCGCCCGCGCCGCTTTCAGTCGCGCTCGACGAAACTCTCAAGAACTATTTTTCGCCTTAAAACGCTCGCGAATAAGATCATGCTCGCGAGCAGTAAAAAACAGCCGAATAGACTAAAAACGCTGTGAAGTTGCATAAAATTTAGAAACGGGTGAACGAAAAACGGCGAGCAGAACTGCCCTAAAAAGAAACTGCCCGTTAAAATCCCCGATAGCTTAGCGCGTTTTTGGGGCGCGGCAAGCTGCAAAAACCACGCGTTTGTGTTCGCCATGGCAAGCCCGTTGCCAATCCCGACCAAAATAAACGGCGCGTAAAGCTGCCACACCTCGCTCGCAAGCCCTACGACGGCTAACCCCGCGCCCTGCGACAGGCAGATAATCGCGTAGATCGCCTTTAACGATAAACGCCGCCTTAGCCTAGCGTAGCTAAGCGCGCTAAACGCCGCGAAAAACGGTCCCACGCCCATCACTATGCCAGCGTCGATCCCGCTGCCTTTCATATAGTCCATCACCACAAACGGCAACTGCGTAGGCACGATGTAAAAAATAGCCATTGTAAAGAAGGCGACGGCAAACGACGGCAAAGCGTCAAAATAGCCGCCGCGCCCAAAAATCGACGCGTTTTGCGCGCGATCTTCATGCTTTTTCGGCTCGAATAGCATAAGCGCCGTTAACGGGATAAACGCTAACGATATTAGATAAACGCCAAAAGGCGCGCGCCAGCTATAATCGGAGAGAAAGCCGCCGCCGGTTAAAAAAAACACGCCGCCAAACGTTACGAACGCGCCCTGCACGCTAAAAAACCGATCGCGCTCTTGTTCGTCCTCGTAATAATCGCCAATCAACGTAGTTCCCGCCGTCATCAAAACCGCCGTCGCCGCGCCCAATCCTACTCGCCCGATCAATAGCGCGGCGATCGACTCGGCGAACAAGCCCGAACAGCCGGAAAACGCATATAAAACCAGCGAAAAATAGATCGGTTTAACGCGTCCGAAATGGTGGATCGCCCAACCCGCCAAAGGCGCCACAATCGCGATAGTAAGCGCCGGCAAGGTGAGGATCAGGCGGGATAAAATCTCGTTTTCGCCCGATGGGACAAAATGCGCGGAAATACCCGGCAGCGACGCGGAAATTAACGCTCCAGAAAGCATGGTTAACGCCGCGATCAGCCACAACACAAGTTTTACGCGCAACAGGTGAGGATTTTGCATATATAGAATGTAACAAAATCGCGCTTTGTTTTATAACTTTTTAGTCGTCAAGGGCAGCGGTATCGCGACAGATCGCAAACCTAAGCGCCTACGCTACAAAACGCCCGATCCGCAAAACAAACGTTCCAATGTAACGAGAAACGCTTTAAGCGTTGGTAACCCGCGCCGTAAAACGTTTTAGCGCAAACGAACCTCTCGCGCATATATCGACCGATCGCGCAAAATCTCGCGCCGCGACCGATCGGCAGAATTACGAAACGCGCCTTCAAAGAGCGCGATTCAAGTCGGGAAAACTTACCTCGCATCTTACGAAGGTTCAACCACACTTCCTTTAAGGAGAGTAAATGAAGGCAATCAAGTTTAGCGTTGCGGCGGTAGCCGCATTGGCAGTCTCCGCATTTGCTGCGGATGGCGACGTTCTAAAGCCGTATGGTCAA
>JAIRNH010000057.1 GCA_031258155.1 Helicobacteraceae bacterium
CCGCGCGGAGCGATAGAAGCGCGGGCGCTTCGTAATCGCGGAGGAAGGCGGGAATCCATAGAAATAATGTAATGCGATTGTTTGTTGTTTTTGCGAAATATCTGGAAATGGATTCCCGCCTTCGCGGGAATGACGGGAAGGGCGGGAATGACGCGATTTTTCACGCTTTCGGCGCGTCTGGATACCCGCGAAAACGGGCATGGCAGAGAGCCGCCGCGTTTTTGTTTGGTAAAAATCTTACTGTTGAGAGAGTTTGATTTCTAGCGCGACGCCGCTACGTATCGCCACAAAACTTTCAGGATTTCGCGCGTTGATCGCCTCCTGAAACTGCGTTAGCGACTCTACGTCGCGCCCCTCAATTTGCACGATCAGATCTCCCGCCTCTAAGCCGCTTCTTGCCGCCGCCGTTCCCGCGTCAACGTCGATTACCATTACGCCAGCCGACGTTTTGTCGAGACCTAAACGCTCTTGCCAAGCGGGAGTTAGCGTTTCAAGCGTGGCGCCGCTGTAATAAAACGTTCTTAAAGCGCCGTCTCCGCTCGTCGTTTCAAACCTGCCAACGCGTAAAACCGTTTCACGCAAACGCTCGTCGCGAAAAACTAGGAACGCAATATCGCGTTCGGCTTCGATTGTCGATAAAATTTGCTCTAAATCGGCGACATTTTCTAGTATAACGTTGTCCGCGAGCAGTAACAGATCGCCTTTCTTTAAACCCGCGTTAGACGCGGGAGAATGCGCCTCCACCGCCGTGATTAAAACGCCGTCTTCGCGCCCGAAATAACTTCTCAAATTTCGCGAAAGGTCCGATACGGCGACGCCAAGCCACGCGTTTTTTATATCCCCCGATCGCTCTATGCGTTCCGCTACGGCTTTAACGCGGTCAATCGGCAGAAAAAAACCGTCGTGCGGCTCGCGCCCCGTTTCCGCCGTTCCTCGTATATAGGTAGGCACGCCCATAAGCTCGCCGCGAGCGTTTACGATAGCGCCGCCGATATTTCCGCCGTGAATATGCGCGTCCGCGCGTATTATGGGATTGTCGCCTAACCGAAGCGAGGAGACTATCCCCATCGACGCGACCGTTTCGATTCCAAACGGGTTGCCGACGGCGAAAATCAGATCGCCCGCTTGCGCCGCCGACAGATCGGCAAAAACCGGTTCGGGCAGATTATCGCCTACGACTTTAAGAACGGCTAGGTCTAAGGATTGATCCGTTCCTAAAACTTTAGCGTCAAGCGGTTCCGGCGATCCAGCCGTTACGACTTTTAATATTGAGCGATTCCCAGCTATTTTTGCGCTTGTCGCTATTAGTCCGTCGCTAGAAATAATTACGCCGCTTCCGAGCGACGCGCGCAGCTTGTGCGCGGTAAGCCCTAATTGCGGATATTGAAAATACGGCTTAAACCACGAATCTTCGGCAAACGGAGTTCCCACCCCCGCCTCGTCGTCGTTGGTCTTCATAATATAAACCACGTTTTTCGCCGCGCGTTCCACTACCGGCGCGAACGATTCGGGTAGCTCTAATTTTCGATCAATCTCTTCGGCGCTTATGGTTGAAATCAGCGCTACAAACGGCAAAAAGAGCGAAAAACGCATCTATTTTCCGCCGCTCTTAGCGATCCGCCGCCGCGATTTGACGAGGAAAAATCCCCGCGAGCGCGCGACGCTTAATACGCGAGTTTTTTTGCGTATCGCTTGCCCGACGATACCGCGCGCGATCGTCTCCGATTTTCGATTGATAACGTTTGGCTTGAGCGTTAAGCGTTCGGCTGGACTTGAATATTTCGCGTCAAAATTATCCGTAGCGATCATAAACTCCGTCTCTTTCAAACTTGCAAGCCGATCGATATGCGATCTCATCGTCATATCCTTGCCGCTCTTCGCGGTCTCGCGCGTAATTAGCGACGCTTTTTTTTGAGCGCGAAAAAGAGCGCGTTTATTAAACAGCTTTGTAAAATCGGCTATATTTATAGAAAAATGAGAGCTTTTATCCTTAAAACATAAAAAAAGACGCATAGCCGTCGATTTCGCGATCTCTATCAAAGCGACCGAACGTTGCGCGGCGGGGTAGCCCGCGTAATTTGTTCCGTATTATTGCGCGTAAGGATTTTCTAGCGCGATAATCTTCGATTCGATTTGGCGCCTTAAGCGGCTGTTGCCGTCGCTTAGCGCTTCTAAAGCCGCTTTATTGCGCTCAAGTTTAAGGCTGACCGCGTATATTTCGTTGGCGATATATATCTTTGGGGCGAAAATCGCGAAGCCCGCTAGCATCGCGATTATTACTGGCAAAACAAACTGATCGACGCCTTTAGGCGGCTCGAACTCGTCGAAATTATCAAAGCGCATCGCAACCCTCTTGTTAAAGCTCTTTGCGCTATGGTATCAAAAAATGGGTCTGATAGGCAATTAAAAGCGCGCCGCAATCGGTTGGCGGCGCGAAGCGACGTTTTCGGCGGGCAAATCGCGGCTTTGATATGATCGCTAGATTAGGAGTTTTTATGCATTCGCTTACCGTCGGAAAACATACGTTTAGCAGCCGTTTGATTGTGGGTAGCGGCAAATATAAGGATTTCAAAACCACCCGCTTGGCTACGATCGCAAGCGGCGCGGGACTTATCACCGTAGCCGTTCGGCGCGTGAATATCGCCGATCCTAATAAAGAAAATCTACTCGATTATTTCAAGGATACGGACATAAAATTACTGCCAAACAGCGCCGGTTGCTCTAGCGCCGAAGAGGCTATCGCCACTTTTAGGCTTACGCGCGAGGCGACGGGAATCGATCTCGTTAAGCTAGAGGTGATTGGCGACGCGAGCAAAACGCTCTATCCCGATACGATCGAAACGCTTAAAGCGTGCGAAACGCTCGCGAGAGAGGGGTTCAGCGCGATGGTCTATACGACCGACGATCCGATTATGGCAAAGCGGCTTGAAAACGCGGGGGCGGCGGCTGTGATGCCTCTAGCGAGCGCCATCGGCAGCGGGCAGGGGATTCAAAATCGCTTCAACGTGATCTTTGTTAAAGAGGCGGTAAAAGTCCCCGTGATTGTCGATGCGGGCGTCGGGTGCGCTTCGGACGCGGCGATCGCTATGGAGCTAGGCGCGGACGGCGTGCTGACAAACACGGCGATCGCTCTAGCGCGCGATCCGATCTTGATGGCTGAAGCGATGAAAAACGCCGTGATCGCGGGGCGGCAAAGCTATCTCGCGGGACGAATCGCCAAAAAACTATACGCCTCCGCATCGTCGCCAAGCGACGGAATCGCGGCGCTTACATAGCCGTTTGCCTCCGCGCGAAACAAAAGCCGCGATTTGGAATTGATAAAAACGGGTTGGAAATTATCGCTTAATTGTATAATTCGTCAAGAAGGACGGACGGATTTTATAAAAAGGACGGCGAACAAAGTGAATATAAATAGTAGCGTGCGCGTCGAATCGTTTTTCGGCGCGCTCAAGCGTCCGCGCGTCGATTATTTTGGCGTTTGTTTAGGGGCAAAAGGCGATAGGCGTTTCGCTTGTTGCGCGCGGAGGTTATTTGTCGCCGTTTTTACGCGTTTTCGCGCGATAGCGCATATCGGCGCGGCAAAACCTATATGCGTTTTATCCCGATCTAAGACGAAGGTTTTCTAAATACGGTCATGAACATACTTTTAGCCGATACGATATTAACTATGGATCCGTCGCGCCCCGTATTGCGCGGCGGCGCGATCGTATTTGACGAAAATATCGTCGAAGTAACCGACGATCAAGCCGCGATCGCCAAATGGAGAGAGAACGCGCTCGTTATCGAAGGCGGCAAACGCTCGATCGCGTTGCCCGGTCTAATCAACGCGCATACGCACCTAGAGTTTTCAGCCGCCGCCGCCGAGCTAAGCTACGGCAGTTTTATCGCGTGGCTAAGCTCCGTGATCGAAAAACGCGAAACGCTTGTCAAGGGGTTGACGAAGGAGTTTATAGACGCTGTTTTAGAAGATATGCTTCGCGGCGGAACGACGACAATCGGCGCGATTAGCAGCTACGGGTTTGATCTAGATAGCTTAGCGGCGGCAAAACAGCGGGTAATCTACTTCAACGAGTTGATTGGCTCGAACGTCGCCGCGTCGGATCAGATTTTTTCGGCGTTTTTAGATAGGCTCGCTAAAAGCGACGAGCGCCGAAGCGATCGCTTTCAATCGGCGATCGCGATACATTCGCCGTATTCCGTCGCCCCGACGCTAATAAGAAAAACGATTGCTCTAGCGCAAACTCGCAACGCGCCGCTATCCACGCACTTTTTGGAGAGCAAAGGCGAGCGCAAATGGCTTGAAAGCGGCTCTGGCGAGTTTAAGCCGTTTTTTGAGAAAGTTTTCAAGTTAAACGCGCCGTTTTGTAACGCCAAAGAGTTTTTGTCGTTTTTCGCCGATACGAGAACGATCTTTACGCACTGCGCGAACGCCGCCGACGAGGAGTTGGACGCGATTGGGAATATCGGCGGGGCGATCGTGCATTGCCCCGTTTCTAATCGGCTTTTAGGTTGCGGTTTGCTCTCGCTTGAAAAGGTAAAGAATCGCGAGATTCCGTATCTGATCGCCACCGACGGATTAAGCTCTAACTACTCGCTTAATCTTTTTGGCGAACTAAGATCGGCGCTGTTTATGCACGAAGGGCTTGATCTGCCGCTTTTGGCGCGCGATCTGTTAAGGAGCGTTACCGATTCGGCGGCTAGGGTTTTGGGGTTAAACGCGGGGCGTTTGGCGAGCGGTTACGCGGCGGATATTATTTCATTCAGGTTGCCTAGCGACGCGAACGACGACGCGCTTTTGCCGCTTCATACGATTTTGCGCGCGCCAGAGGCGATGGACAACATATTTATCAACGGGGAGAGAGTCTGATGGCGGAGTTTTTTAAAAAGCTGTTTTACCTTATTACGGCGCCGATCGCGTTTATTCAAAATCACTTCAAAGCGGTTTTGCTTGTGCTGATCTTCGCGCTTGCTTTACTGTTCTCTCAGTCGGAGCGACAGCCGAATCTATACGTAATCGAGCTGTATGGAGAGATTTTTGACGCCTCTGAATTTTTGGCGAACGTAGAGAAGGCTAAAGCCGAACACGTCAAAGGCGTTTTGCTTGTGGTGGATTCCCCCGGAGGGGCGATCGCTCCAAGCGTGGAGATGATGATGGCGGTGCGCGATCTAAGCCGAAGAAAGCCCGTCGTGGCTTACGCTTCGGACGTTATGGCGAGCGGTAGCTATTACGCTTCGGCGTGGGCGAACGAGATTGTCGCCAATCCGGGCGGACTTATCGGTTCGATTGGCGTAGTGATCGAGGGCGCGAATATGTCTAAGCTGTTAGATACGATCGGCGTTAAGATTAACGTGGTCAAGGCGGGCGAATATAAAGAGGTCGGCGCCTTTTACCGCGATCCTACGGCAGCGGAACAGGCGCAACTCGAAAGCCTGATCGAAGATATTTACGATATGTTTGTTTCCGACGTGGCGCAGGCTAGAGGTTTGGACGTCGCGAAATCCAGCCAGTTTGCCAACGGGCGCGTTTTCACTCCAAAACAGGCGCTTAACGCGCGCCTAATCGATCATCTCGGAGGCATAAACTTTGCAAAGGAGCGGCTTATCAAGCTCTCTAAAGTCGATAATCCTATCTGGAACGAGAAAAGCAATATGGAGAAGTTGTTAGAAGGCGTTAAAAAGGAGGCGAAACTATTAGCCGCCGATCTGCTAACGCAGAAGATCAAAGCTAAAATGGAGCTAAATCCTTAGCTTAGCCCGCTCGCCGAAACTTTGACGCCGAGCGAGACGGCGCGTTTTAGCGCCGATCTTTTTCCACGCCGCCTAGCATAGGGACAAAGGAACAGTCGCCCAGCGTTTCTTTTGCGATCGCGCCGCTTTCTCGTTTAACGATCCGCGTTATTTGCCCGTCGATCGGAGCGACTAAAACGCCGCCCGCCGCAAGCTGTTCTAAAAGAGGCGGCGCTATGGTTCTCGTTTCGCAACTAAGCAGTATCCGATCAAAAGGCGCGTAAGTTTTCCAGCCGTTATGCCCGTCGTCAAAACGAACGTTGACGTTAAAATAGTTTAGCGCCCTAAACCGCGCCTTCGCCTCGATCGCCAGCCTCTCGATCCTTTCGACGGTAAAGACGCGGCGCGCCACGCGGCTAAGTATCGCCGCCTGATAGCCGCTCCCGCAACCGATCTCTAAAACTCCGTCCGCGTCGTCCGCGTCGAGCGCCGCCGTCATTTTGGCGACGGTTAGCGGAGAGGAGAGGCGTTGATTCGCGCCTATGGGCAGCGCGTCGCAGGAGTAGGTTAGCCGCTCCAAACCCGCCGGAATAAAAAGCGATCTATCGACTTCGGCGAAGGCGTTTAGCGTTTTTCGCGTGAGCGCGAGCTTTTGAGCGAGTTCGGCGGCAAAAACCGCCTGCGCTTGGTTTAGGGGCATAGGACTCCTTTGTCTGTTTTCGCGGCGTTAGTTTATCTATTTTAAGGCAAACGCTAACTCGTCAATTTTGAGAACTAAAAAGATAAAATACCCGACGATTAACTTAGGAGGCAAAGAATGGTAGCGGATATTGTTGTAGCGGCGATTGTCGCGCTGATTGTAATCGTCGTCATAGTGTCGTTTAATAAGCTCGTCGCGCTTAAAAACGGCTATAAAAACGCTTTCGCGCAGATCGAAATGCAGCTAAAACGCCGTTACGATCTTATTCCAAACCTTGTTGAAACCGTCAAGGGTTATCTAACGCACGAACGCGAAACGTTACAATCGGTGATCGAAGCGCGAAATCAGGCGTTTGGCGCTCTTTCGGCGGCGAAAAAAGCCGCCAACAGCGCCGAATCGATCGCCGCGTTGGGAGACGCCGAAGAGGCTTTGCGCGGCGCGCTCTCAAAGTTGAACGTCGTGGTGGAAGCCTATCCCGATCTTAAAGCGAATCAAAATATGCTAGCTTTACAAGAGGAGCTTACCTCCACCGAAAATAGAATCAGTTTCGCAAGGCAGGCATACAATGATTCGGTTACGGATTTCAACGCCTACCGCCAATCCTTTCCGCAAAACTTGTTCGCCTCTTTGTTGGGCTTCGATAAAGACGCGGGATTGCTTGAGTTTGCCGATAGCGCCGTATTTCAAGAGCCGCCAAAAATTAGTTTTAAATGAACTTTCGCGAGCGGCAACGTTTAGCTAGGCGCAACTCGGCGCGGCTTATCGCGCTTTTTACGCTTAGCGTTTTTACCGTCGTCTTTTCGATCTGGTATATGGGCGCGGCGATCAATCGCGTGATCGTCGGATCCGCCAGCGTCGTTTACCCTGCCGAGTCCGTCGGCGAGCTTGCGCAAAGGTTACGAGCGGAAGAGGCGCGCGGCGGCGCGCCCCGCCGCGATAGGAGCGGAGGTTTTTTTGTCGATCCGCTTCTCCTCTATTCCGAAACCGACGGCGATATTACCCTGCTACTTGTTTTCGCCGCGCTTATGATGATCTTTTTTGGCGGCTCCAGTATGGAGAACAGACTTAAAGGCGACGGAAACGCCGTAGCCAAAGCCTTAGGCGCGCAACTAGCTTCGCCCTTAGAGCCAAGCCGGAAGCGGTTGATCAATATCGTAGAGGAGACGGCGCTCGCAAGCGGCGTTTCGTCTCCAAGCGTCTATGTTTTGCGCGACGACGAGGCGATCAACGCTTTGGCGGCGGGCGAAAGCCCCAAAAAAGCGGCGATTGTCGTTACAAGCGGCGCGTTACGATACCTAAACCGCGACGAGCTTCAAGGGGTGATCGCCCACGAGTTCAGCCACATTCTTAACGGGGATATGAAACTAAATATGCGCGCGGCATATCTGCTTTACGGGCTTGCGTTTATCAGCGAAACGGGCGCGATCGTTTTTCGTCGCGACGAAAGCGACGAGGATAGAGTAGTAAATCCGCTTTTAACGGCGACTTTCTTTATCCTTATCCCGCTTTTTATTATCGGCGTCGTCGGGGAGATATGCGCCTCCGCTATCAAGTCCGCTCTCAACAGACAGCGCGAGTTTCTAGCCGACGCTTCGGCGGTGCAATTTACGCGCCAGATCGACGGCATAACGGGCGCGCTAAAGAAGATCGGCGGCTTAAAATCGACGATCAAAACGCCGCTCGCCCTAGTATTCAGCCACTTCTTTTTCGCTTCGGGAGTAATAAACATATTCGGCTCGCACCCTTCGCTAGAGGAGCGAATCCGACGCGTCGATCCAAAATGGGATCGGCAATTTATTATTCCCAAAGCGATAACATACTTTGACGACGAACCGGCGCCGCCCGCGCGCCAAAACGCGGCGGAGTTAGCCGACGCGACGCTTTTTCTTGACGCGCGAAACGACGGCGAATCGAGATCGAGCGGTAGCTCTGTTGATAACGAGCCGACGCGGGGGATATATCGGCTTAAAAAAACCGCCTTCGCGCCCGTTTTGCCTCAGATCGACAGGTCGTCTTCTACCCCTATCGCCCTAAAAACCGCCGCGTCGGCTTGCGAGGATAGCCAAGAGAGCGATCCGCTCTCGCTCGCTCGCGCGTATATAGAGGCTATCTATCCGTATCTACGCGATCGAGCCTTAGACCCCCTAAGCGCAAGGTGGATTATCTACGCGCTGTTAATCGACGCGGACGAAAAGACGGGCGCTAGGCAGAGAACGATAATCGCGAAAAGAGTCTATATAGACGAGTTTGATAGGATAGAGAACGCTTTGTCCTCTCTTAAACGCGAGCATATAGTTCATTTAATTTTTCTTTGCGCCAACGCGCTAAAAAGCCTAACTTTCGATCAGTATATTCGCTTTAGAGAGGGCGCCGAACTTTTGATCGAGGAGGAC
>JAIRNH010000058.1 GCA_031258155.1 Helicobacteraceae bacterium
CCCCGTCCGCCCCGGGGGGGGGGCGCGCCGCCCCCAAATAACTGTTTTAGAAACAACGCTGACTCCTTGTCTATAAGCAAACGGAGTGAATTATGTCCTAAAAATGATTAAAGTTGCGAAAAATTACATATTGTAATACAGAGATCTAACCTTAGTTTTTATCGCGTTTAGTTTGTTTATGTTTGGTCGCGCCGCGCCTATTCGTCGCCGCCCGTCATTGCGCAACGTAAACTTTTAGCGATCTTGCGGCGCTTTTAAATATCGCGACAGTCCGCCCGCTAAAGCATAAATCTTTTTAATGTTAGGCTCTTAGCTTGGCGCAATAATCTGAAAAAATTTTAACTAAGAAAGCGCTATATGGCTATAACGCCGACGCTAAGTTGTTATTCGCGTAACATTCGTTGGAATAGGTCGCTTGTTTTTTGTATTTGTTTGCAAAAATCGGCTTATAGCGATCTGTATATGGTGGGCGCGTAGGGACTCGAACCCTAGACCCGCTGATTAAGAGTCAGCTGCTCTACCAACTGAGCTACGCGCCCGCGATTTTAGGCGGGATCGAAACGAAAGGCGAGATTATAGCGCCTTTTATTTGCTAGCCGAAACCTAAGCGCGATCCGCTACGCCGTCGCAACTTTCGCACGCGCCTTGTATCTCTACGCAACCGCCGCGCAAAGAAAATCCGAGCTTGCTTAGCCTCTCCTCAATCGCGTCGATCAACGTTTCGTCGCTGATCTCTTTCGTCTTGCCGCACTCCGAGCATACAAACATCGCCAAACTATGCTTTGATCGCGGATCGACGCACGAGGCGTAAGCGTTAAGGGCGTTAATTCTATGCGCTAGTCCTTGCTCAAGCAAAAATTCCAGCACGCGGTAGATCGTCGCGGGCGTTACGCGCTTGCCTTCGTCGCGCATCAAATCGATAATCTCATAGGCTTTAAGCGGAGTTTTGGCGTTAATCAAAACCTCTAATATGCCGCGCCTTAACCCCGTCAGCCTCGCTCCGCGATCGGCGCATAACGTTTCGGCGATACGCAGACGGCTTTCTAGGTTCATGTTTCGCCCCGCCTATTGAATATACAGTTCAACTTTATCGGCGATCATGGCGTAACCAGAAGTTCCCATACTGCCAGAATCGCTTGTTTCAAGCCGAATCACGCCGTATATCCACACCGTATCCATAGTAACGACGTCTTTAAGCGGCTTTTTCGGTTTAACGTGGATTATCTGATTTGGCGGCGGCGGCGGAACGTGAATGCACGCGCCGAAATACGGCACCAGAAGAAACTCGGCGAGTTTCTCGTCCTCCTCCCAATCCAAAGGCGCGACGTAACCGGGCAATTTTATGCGCATACCGTCTATTTTTGGATTAACGGGGGATTTTTCCCACTCTTTCATAAAAATTTCCATCACTCTCGCCACGCGCGGATCGTCGTCGGATAGTTCGTCTATGTTTAAGGTATTAAAAATTCTTTCGGGATGCCAATCTTCCGGAACGAGATCGTCCCACGTCAGCTCCTTATACGCGATCGCGTCCTTGGCGAGCGCCGTTTGAAAGCAGATCGCGCAGAGCGCAAAAATAACGCCGATAAAAAGACGCATACCAGTTACCTCCGAGAGCAATTATATACCAAAAATTACGCGGCGATCGAAAGCCCGTCGGATAGGCTTATGCGATAGGCTTTGATCGCGGGGATCAATCCCGCGCAAAATCCCGCGACTAAGATCGCAGCCGTTAACATAAGTTCGCTCGCGCTCGGCGCGGATAGATAAAGCGCGACGCCGTAGCTATTGGCTAAAATCGGGCTGAAAATCGCTATTAGCGCCGTCAACGCGCCGCCGCCGCAGATGATGCCGATCAGAGTCAATAAAAGCGCCTCGAAGGCGAGCAAAGCGACAATATCAAAGGGTCTAGCGCCCGCCGATCGCAATACGGCTAACTCCAATCTGCGCTCGTTTAATCCCGCCAAAATAGCCGAAATCAGTCCCGCCAGCCCCGTTATCGTAACCATAACGGACACGAACATTAGCGCGTTTTCGAGCGCGGAACTCATACGCCAGATTTTATCCATCGCCACGCCCGGCATAACGCCGATCAACGGCTCTATTTTCCACGCGCCTATATCGCGCTGCAGCGCAAAGACTCCGGCGCGTTTTTTAAGCCCCACAAGCAGCGCCGTTATGTTCTTTGGCTCTAGGTTAAACTTTCTAGCCTGTTCGGGCGAGACGTTAAATCCCTGAATCGGCGCGCCGCCTTGCCAATCGATATGCAGCGCCTCCATCGCCTCTAGCGAAATATAGAGCGAGCGATCAAGCGTCGTTCCGGTGGGAGCGAGTATGCCCGCGATCCTAAAAGGCTTGTCGTTATGTTCGGCTAATTTGGTTTGGCTCTCGCCATGACTCAATACTATTTGATCGCCGATCTTGTATTTAAGACGTTTCGCCGTTTCCGCGCCCAACACCGCGTCGAACAGATCGGCAAACGCCGCGCCGTCGGCAAACGCTATATTGCGATCGCCGCGAAACTTGTAGCGCTCAAAAAAATTTAAAT
Organism: Helicobacteraceae bacterium; assembly: GCA_031258155.1. Classification (NCBI taxonomy): domain Bacteria; kingdom Pseudomonadati; phylum Campylobacterota; class Epsilonproteobacteria; order Campylobacterales; family Helicobacteraceae; species Helicobacteraceae bacterium. The sequence continues at coordinate 2,549 of JAIRNH010000058.1, forward strand.
TAGTCGCGACGACGGGATAACCCCTATGCGAATCGCCCAGCGAAACGGGAATCGTCCACGCCACGTCCGATCTAGCGGCGATCGCTTCGGCGCTTTGCCAACTCATATTGTTTGTCGCCGATCCTATGTGAAACGCCGCGTAAAGCATAAGCTGAATATCGCCGCCTCTGGAGCCGACGATCAGATCCGTTCCGGAGATAGTCTGAACAAAACTCTCTTTTACCTGCGTTCGGATTCGCTCCACGCCAAGCAACAACGCGGTCGAAAGCGCTATGGAGAACGCGACGAGCGACAGCGTGCCGCGTCTATTCCATGCGCTTTTGGCGGCGAGCGTTAAAAGATACCCCAATCTCATTTGCGCTCCTCGCGCGCGTTAACGCGGTTTAACGCCTCGAATCGCTCGGCGCGATCAAACGAGTTAGCCAACGTCCGATCGTGGCTGACAAACAGTAGGCTCGCGCCGCCGTCCGCGCACGCCTGCAGCAGCAGGCGCAAGAAATACTCGCGCCTGTTTTCGTCTAGCGAAGAGGTGGGTTCGTCCGCGATTAGCAGAGGCGGGCTTCCTATCAAAGCTCTCGCGGCGGCGACGCGCTGACGCTGCCCGACCGAGAGGCGCGAAACCGGTTTATTCCACAAAGAGGGCGAAAGATCCAAGCGCTCCAAAAGCTCTTTAGCCGCTTTGATCTCGTCTCCGAATCGCTTTGCGGCGCGATCGCGGCGAACGCGCGACAGGCGGCACGGAATCAGCGCGTTTTCAACAATGGAAAGATATGAGATCAGGTTAAAACTCTGGAAAATATAGCCGATTTGATCGCCTCGAAAACAATCCCGCTTCGCGCCGCTTAGCGCGTCTATACGCGCGCCCGCGACGACAATCTCGCCCTCTTGCGGCGTCAAAACGCCCGCGATCAGGCTTAATAACGTGCTTTTTCCGCAACCGCTCGGTCCGGAGATGAATACGCGCTCGCCGCGTTTAAGCGTGAAAGACGGAATATCCAAAATCGTCTCCGCGTTTTTTGATCGGCTAAATTTCACGCTCTTTAAACAAACGGCGTATGCCTCGTCCTCTTGCGGCTGTTCTCGTTTTTTCTCTTGCGACGACATTTTGACCTCCTTAAAAAAACAATTGCCCCCGCTTACGTTCGCCTAGAGTTTAACCGTTGTTTGCTCGCCGCCGCCGTTTGTCCGGATTTACCGACAAACGACTATGGACGCAAGCGCGTTTTATCGCAAAACGGCTTACGGCGATGGCGAAAGCGCGCCGCGTCGATAAACTTCGCGATTCGTCGCAAATGGCGACGCTCTTGGACCCCGCGCCGAACATGACCGCGTTTAGCGACGGCGTTTGCCGTCGCTACGCTTATTGCGCGATGTTAATAGCGGCGTTCTTAGCGCTGAGTTCCGCCGCGTTTTGGGTTTTGGCGGTTACGATTTGAGCCTCTATCTCGTTTAGTTTTGGAAACGCCTTAAACAGATTAACGTCAATCTTGCTTAACGCTTTAGGGTTCCGGCAAACAAAATTAAACTCCGCGTCTAGATCGGCGTGTTCTTCGTGATCGTCATGATCTCCATCATGATGATCGGCATGCTCCTCATGATCGCCGTCGTGGCGATGATCATCGCGTTCGCGCTTGCCGTCGTTTGTTTCGCCAAGCAATTCGGCGCTCAAGACTTCCGATTCAAGCTCTACGGATACGAGTTTGCATTCGGCTTTGGGTGAAAACGCAAATAGCGCGTCGGCTTTTCGCAATTTCGCCGCCATATCTTTGACCGCCTGTTCCTCTTTGGCGCCGTTGGGCGCGCGTTCAAAACCAAGAACGCTATCCAGAGGCGTTTCCAGCTCGATTACCACCTCTTTACCATCTACGCTCACGTTCATTTTTGCCGCGCCGTGTTCGTGCGCGCTTGCCGCGTAAACGCTCGTCGCGACCAACGCGGCGGACAAAGCCGAAATTAGCCTTTTAGACATTTTCTCTCTCCGATGTGTGAATTAAAAGCAAAGCGCAATAATATATCATTGCAAATTAAATATCGCCCAAGATTACGCCCCGTTTAAAGCCGCCTAATTTTCTCGCGTAATACGCTGAAAGTCAAAGCGCGTTATACCGCGTCTTTCTCGTTATACCGCGCGGAGCAAGCGCGAGCGCTTCGTAATCAAAGGCGGGTATCCATCTCTCTCTGTCATACCCGTGAAAACGGGTATCCAAATACGCCGAAGGCGCGCAAAAAAGAGATGGATTCTCGCAATCCTGCGCGCCTTGCGCTCCTACCAAAGCGGGCGCTTCGCGGGAATGATAGGGGGCACGGAAACGACGGAACTCCCGCGATCTAAAACGAGCGGCGGCGTTAAGCCGCCGAAGCGCTACAAATAGAACGACAAGTCAGAGGGCGGCTTATCGTCGGCGTTCCAAAAAAAACGGCGGCGTTACGAATAAAAAGAGGGCGCGGGATAGTCGCCGTTTAACGCGTGATCGCCGATCGCTACTAGCTT
>JAIRNH010000059.1 GCA_031258155.1 Helicobacteraceae bacterium
TTCGCGAAACTATCCTCGCCAAAAAAACTCAAACGCCGATTTACGCGATAGACGAAACGGCGTTTTCAAGCGCGAGGCGAACCTTTTTGACGTCCGCGCCGCACTCGCCGATAACGGCGCGGACGCGATCGTAACCAAGTTTGGGAACATACGAAGCCGCAAAGGCGAGGGAGTTTTCCAGAAGCTCGGCGCAACGCTCGCGGTTTGCCTTAACGGTTTCGACGCACTTTTGACGAAAGATCGCGCATGTTTTACACAGCAGCGATAGGCTCTCTAGCATAGCGTCGGCGATCAGCGGCGAAAAGGCGTTTAGCTCAAACTCTCCCCTCGAAGCGGCGACGCCGATCGCGAAATCGTTTGCCATGACCTTTATAGCGACCTGAATAACCGTCTCGCAGATTACGGGATTAAACTTGGCGGGCATAATAGAGCTGCCCGTCTGCACGGGCTCCAGCGCGATCTCCGCGATCGCGCCGTTTGGACCCGAGTTCATCAGCCGCAGATCGCCCGCGATTTTGGATAGATTAACCGCCAGCGCTTTTAACAGCCCCGAAACCTCCGCAAATACGTCGTAATTTTGCGTCGCGTCCATAGGATACTCCGCGGCGGCAAGCCCGATACCCGTAAGCTCGCGCAACTCCTCGATAATCGCGTAGCGATACTTGCGATCGAGCGGATCGCACGCGCCCACCGCCGCGCCGCCGATATTTACCTGCCTTAGACGCTCTTCGGCTTTATACAGCCTCCAGCGATCGCGCGCTATAGCTCCGGCATACGCGCCAAACTCGCTCCCAAGCGTTACGGGGACGGCGTCCATCAGCTCGGTGCGTCCGAGCTTGACCACGTCCTCGAACTCGATCTCCTTTTTCTGCAACGCCTCTTGCAACTTCGCGCACTGATCGCTTAGCTCGCGCAATAAGCCGATCGCGGCGATTCTTAACGCTGTGGGATATACGTCGTTGGTCGATTGCCCGCGATTAACGTCGTCTAACGGGCTAATCGCCTCGTAATCGCCGCGTTTTAATCCCAGCTCCGACAGCGCGAGATTGGCGATCGTCTCGTTTACGTTCATATTCAGCGAGGTTCCCGCGCCGCCTTGCAAAGCGTCTATGATAAAAGCGTCGTCGGCTTGAGCGTCTAGCGCGCGATCGCACGCGGCGATAATCGCCTCAAAAACCCCTTCGCGAGCGCTAAAGGCTTTCGCGCCCTCTTTTACGCGGCAGATCGCGGCGGCTTTTTTCACCTGAACCATCGCGTAGATCAGATGTTTGTCGCTCTTTTTATAATCCAGCGCAAAGTTTTCGCTCGCCCTCAAACTATGAATGCCATAAAGCGCCTCTTCGCTCAGGAGGCGCTCCCCCAAAGCGTCGCGCTCAAGCCGCGTCCGCACGCTACTCGACCAGCGCCGCTAAATGCGGAAACATCGCTACGCTACGCTTCAAAATCCCCTGCATATGCGCGATCAAAACGCCGTAGTTGGTAATCGCCTTCTCTTGATCGGCGGCTAAACTTCGCCGATATTTCATCTCCCGATCGTTTAGCATACATCCGCCGCAATGGACGATCAGGCGATAGGGCGATAGATCGTCCGGAAAATCCGCGCCGGAAGTGAAATCAAACTCCAGCCGCTTATTCGCGTGGTTTTTTATCCAGCGGGGGAGTTTGACCCGTCCAATATCGTCGCACTGGCGATGGTGCGAACACCCCTCTGAAATCAGTATCCGATCGCCGTCCTCCAAACGATCGACAACCGCCACGCCTTTAAGCGCCTGCGCTAGAAAACCTTTGTAGCGGGCGAAGAGAATAGAGAACGAAACGAGCGGAATATCGAGCGGAACGTCGGCGGCGGCTTTGGCGAAAACCTGACTGTCGGTAACGACTAGAGAGGGCTTTTTGCCTAGCAGCGAGAGCGTTTGCCTTAACTCCTGCTCCTTAACCGCGACGGCGATCGCGTCGGCTTCCAGAATATCGCGGATGGTCTGCTGTTGCGGGAGAATCAGCCTTCCTTTGGGCGCGGATTTGTCGATCGGGGTTACTAGCGCGACAAAATCGCCCGCGTTTATCAGATCGCCGACGAGGCGCAGTTTGGTTTCGCCGCCGCTTGGCAAAGCGGCGATCATCTCTTTCAGCGCGTCGATATTCTCTCCCGTTTTGGCGCTTACCGCGATCGCGTTTTTCTCGATTTGCGCCCCGCTCGCGATCAGATCGCTCTTGTTGTAAGCGACGATATATGGAATCTCCTTCGCTCGCAAAAGGCGTATTAGCTCCAAATCGGCTTCCTCTAAACCAATCGCCGAATCAACCGCGACGATCGCCGCGTCCGTTTTGTTTAGCGTCTGCCTTGCCTTACGCGCGCGAAGCGCGCCTAGCTCTCCCTCGTCGTCGATACCCGGCGTGTCGATCAGCGCTATTGGTCCCAGCGGCAGAAGCTCCATCGCCTTATAAACGGGATCGGTCGTCGTCCCTTTAACTTCTGAAACAATGGCGATCTCCTGTCCGATTAAGGCGTTCATCAGACTTGATTTTCCCGCGTTGCGCTTGCCAAAAATTCCAATATGAACGCGGTTTGCGAGCGGCGTTTCGTTTAAGCTCATCGGCTCCGCCTTTTTGCTTGCGCGGCTAAGCGATCGCCAAAACGGACGCTATCGCCGTTTGTCGTCGATACGCCTCTGCCGATCGCGCGGATTTTGCCGCTTATGCAACCTCTGCAATGAAGCGGCGTATCGTCTAAACATATCTTGCCCGGATATAGACGATAAAGCCGCCGATACTCGCCTTCCGTTACTACGGGCATCACCACGTTGGCGCCGCTTTGCAAAGCTCTGATCCGTCCGTTTCGATCTAGCGTCTCCATCGCGGTGGAAGCGGGGATATTTATCATCGGCAGCAGCAACCTAACCAGCGCCATAACTTTTAACGCTAAAATAAAATCGCCTTGCGGCGCTTTGCTAAGCGGAGTTTGCTCGTTTGGTATAAACGGACCTATGCCTATCATATCAAAGTCGCTCTCCTTAAAAAATAAAATGTCGTCCGCAATGGACGAAATAGTTTGATCGGGCAGACCCACAAGCGATCCGCTACCCGTTTCATAACCTAGTTTTCTTAACGTTTTCAAGCAGTCGAATCTGTTTTGATGACTCATTGAAGGGTGAAGTTTTTTATAAAGCCGCGCGTTGGTAGTCTCTATGCGTAGTAGATAGCGATTTGCTCCCGCCTCTTTATACGCGGCGTATTCCTCCTCGCTCTTTTCGCCAAGACTTAACGTAACGTGCGCGCCAGCTTCTCTTATCGATCGTATTACCTCGCAAAACTCGTCCAACTTATACGCGCCGCTTTCGCCCGATTGCAACACGATTGTCTTATATCCGTAAGCGATCGCTTTACGCGCGAGTTCCGCTATCGCCTCCGGCTTCAAAGCGTATCGTTTCAGGCTTTTATTCTGCCGCCTTAGCCCGCAGTAATAGCAGTTTCTTACGCATATATTGGAAAACTCCAGCAACCCTTTTAGATGAACGTCGTTTCCGTTGCGCGTTTTTCTCGCTAAATCGGCGTGAAAAAAGAGAGCGTCGTCGTATTCGTTCGAGGATAAAATAGCGACGATCTCTCTATGCGTAAGCGCGCTCGTATAAAACGCCTTTTGAACGATGCCGATTGCGCGGCGATCTATATATGACAATCGCTTTCGCCCCGTTCTAAGCCGTCGATCATCTTCTCGATCGTTCCAACCGCCTGCGGAAGATTTTCGCGCAACATATCCAAATATTTAGGAATAATCGTTTGTTCTCCTATGCTTTTTACTTCGCTGGAGGCGTAATCTCTTATATACTCCTTAAAGGTCAAAATCCCGTTTGGAATACACAGATATTTGATCTTCGCGCCTTTGGCTAACGGCATAAAGCTACAGCCGGTGCGCCCCTCGCGGTAGCACGAGGTGCAAAACGAGGGCAGCCTGCCGTCTTTCACGAGGCTTAGAATAAAAGCGTCTATGCTTCTGTGATCGCCTATCGAAAACTGCTGTTTGGCAAGGTTATTACCCTTGTTGTTTTCCGAATAGCCGCCTAAACCTATGTTTGTTCCCGCGTCGGTTTGAGAGACGCCGCATTTTCGCAACATTTCGTCTCGAACGATCGGATCTTCTCTAGCCGTTAAAATAGTGCCGGTAAAAGGACACATAAGGCGAATAACGGCGGCGATCTTTACTATATCTAAATCGCTTACGGCGTAGGGCGATCTAAAACTTTCGCCGTTTTGCGTTAATTTGATTCTAGGAAACGACATAGTGTGCGCTCCCACGCCAAATACGCGTTCCAAATCCATAGCGTGATAGAGCATAGCCAACGTCTCGTATCGCCAATCGTATAGCCCAAAAAGCGTTCCGATCGCCACGTCGTCAAGTCCCGCCTTCAACGCCCTATGCAAGGCGAACAACCGCCAATTATATTCGCCCTTGATCGTGCCTTTTGGATGAACCTTTTCGTATGTCGCTTTGTGATAGGTCTCTTGAAAAACCTGATATGTGCCTATCCCCTCGCTTTTTATCAGCTTATATTCCTCCTCAAACATTGGCGCGGCGTTGATATTTACCCGTCTTATCTCGCCTTTGTTTTTCTTAACGGAGTAGATCGTTCTAACGCTGTTTGCGATATATTCCGCGTCGCTTTTTGGATGCTCGCCAAACACCGCGATCAGCCGCTTCTGCCCCGCGTCTATCAGCGCCTCTATTTCGTTTTTTAACCCGTCGGCGTCTAGCGTGATCTTTTGCATATTTTTGTTTGACGAACGAAAACCGCAATAGGCGCAATTATTAACGCACGGATTTGAAATATATAAAGGCGAAAACAGGACTATGCGGTTTCCATACACCTCCTCTTTTACAAACGCGGCGGCGCTATATATCTCCTCCCAGAGATCGTCTCCTCGCGCGTTCATAAGAATCGCCGTCTCTTCGGGGGATAGCATAACGCCTTTGCTCGCGTTTGCTTTCGCCTTTTTTATCGTTGCTAAAACCTCGTTTGTCGATGGGGCGCTCGCCGCTTTTAGTATGGAATGTATTCGGCTATCGTCGATAAAATCCTCGTATTCGTTAGCGTTTTCCCAATCGATAACTCTTTGTAGCCTCTCTTTCGCCCATGCCATATCCGCCCCCTTTAATCGTCCTTGCCTTCAACTTTTACAAGGTCGTTTTCCACCCATTTTGGCGCGCTATGTTTCGCCTCCTCAAGCGACACATAGCCCTCGCCGCGCCCGAACATCGCCTTGAAATCGCCGAAATTCATCAACGCCATCGGCGCGTGTCCAAAAACAGCCAGCGCGGTAACGATAATCGAACCCCAGACGTGAAAGTAAAAGAGCGCGGTTACCGCCTGTTTTCCAAGCGCGGGCGTAAAGGCGTAAAGAAGCCAACCCGAAACGATAAGCGCGAAAATCATCGCTATAAACGCGGGATACAGCAGCTTCTGCCCCCCGTTGAATCTGCCTTGCGGCGCTACCTCTTTGGGTCCAAAACCGATCCCAAATATCTTTCTTGGATAACCGCCGAGATTTTTGAACCAGCTAAGCGTATCTCTATCCCAACTCGTCAGGTTTTTTAACAGCAGCATAAACCTATCGTAGTTGATAATCGCAAAACCAAAAAAGTTAGCGGTGGATAAAACGGCGGCGATTATATGTATGTCCATAGCGATCGCGGCGCTCTCGTCGCTTATCGGCTTGAAATATACCAAACAGCCCGTAACTATTAAGATCGCCCAGCTTAACAGGTTTATGTTGTGAAAAACCTTTTCGCAGACGTGAAACTTTAAGACTTTTGCGCTAGACATGATCGCCTCCTACTAATCCTAGATTGTTACGATCCACGTAGGTTTTTGTATGCAACAACTCTTCGGCTATTTCGCCCATAGGTTTGGTGTTTAGGTCTTTATAAACCTTTAACGCGCTAGGGTTTTGGTGCGAACCGGTTAGGTTCTGTTTTTGCAACCGCTTATCGTCTTTGTAAAGCCCAAGTTGCCTTAATCTTATATACGATTTGCGCCGCTCGATAATATCGGTGATCGCGTAGCCGCTTACGGCTATAACCGATACCGAAACTCCGGCTACTTTAAGAAAGTCGCGGCGGCTAATTAGCGATCGCGACGGTTTTTCCGCGTAGTATTCTTTTTCGCTCACTGTTTTCTCCTTTACGCTCTTAGCGGAAGCGGCAAAAGCGGATGAAGCCACGAAGTCCCCATCGTCCTAACGGGCTGTCCGCCCCCATTTACGCACCCGCCGGGGCAATTCATCACTTCTACAAAGTGATATTTGTTGCGATCGTCGATCAATCTATCCACAATCGTTTTTATATTCCTCGACGCTCCGTTTACGACGGCGACTTTCACCTCTGCAATTTTGCCGCCGTAATCTTTCAAAGGTATGGGAATGTTCGCTTCCACGATGTCGGTTTCATACCCTCTTACGGCGATCAGATCGGGATTTGACAACTCGTTTCCGGAGAGAATAAAATACGCGGTTCTTAACGCCGCTTCCATCACTCCTCCGCTATTTCCAAATATAGTCGCCGCGCCGGTATAGACGTTCATCGTCTCGTCGGCTCGCTCGTCTGAGAGCGTTAGCGGATTTATATTTTTTCGCCTGAAAATCTCCGCTATATCTCTTGCCGTCAAAACCGCGTCTATATCCTGAAAATTAGGCGTATTGGTAGGTATTTCGCCGTTTTTTATTAGATATTGACGCGCCGAGTTAAACTCCGGTCTGCTCGCCTCGAATATCTTTGCGGTGCATGGCGTAACCGCGACCATATAAACGCTTCTTGGATCGACCTTCCACACATATTTTGCCGCCCACGTTTTAGCTAACGCGCCGCCCATCTGTATAGGCGATTTCGCTCCAGATATGTGCGCCAAAAGTTGCGGGTGAAAGGTTTCGGCGTTTTTCACCCACGCGGGACAGCAACTTGTGAAATGCGGAAAAGGGTGCGCCGCCATATGTTCCAAATCCCCGCCTCGCTCTCCAAGCAGCCAGTATTGAACCTTTTTGATAAACTCCGTCCCCTCTTCCAAAATGGTCTGATCGGCGGCGAAATTGACGTCGTAGTTGTGAAATCCCGCCAGTTCGAAGGCGTTGTAGAGCCTGTTTATCGTCAGATCGCCGGGGTTCCCCCCAAACTCTTCGGCGATCGAAACCCTAACGGACGGCGATGGGTGAGCCACGACAAACGCGCCCGGATCGCTCAGCTTTTGCATTACCGTATCGACAAAGCTCATCTGCTCGATCGCGCCAAACGGACAATTCACAAGACACTGACCGCAATTTACGCACCGATTGACGTTGATCTTATGCGCCACGCCAAGCGATCCCTTAATCGCCTCCGTAGGGCAGAACGCGCTACAGGTGTCGCACCCTACGCAATTGTCCTGATTGATCGCGATTATGCCTCTTAGCTCCCCCTTTCGACAGGTTCCCTCGAACTCGGCGTCGCTCCCCCAAGCCTCTTGCGACGGATTGAACGTGGCAATCCGCGTTACCTTTGACATTTGCTCCCCTCCTTTTAGTATTACATTTTTAACATTGATAATACTACATCGGTTAACCTTAAAAAATAATTTAAGGTTCGAAATAAAGAAACAAAAAGCAAATCGCGCGTTAGGCGGCGTTTGCGCCGAACGGATACAAGCGGCAAAACCGCGCTTTACAAAAACAAACAATCAAGCGCGGTTTAGACAAACCGACGCGCTAGATTAAACGCAACCTATGCTAAGGCGACAACAAAATAAACTTCCGCTATTCCCCCTTCCCGCCATTCCCGCGAAGCGCCCCGCTCTGATAGGAGCGCAAAGCGCTCAGAAAAGCGGAAATCCGTCTCATAAGGCTCGGCGGAATGCGTAGATCCGTCTCTCTCTTTCACGCCTTCGGCGTATCTGGATACCCGCCTTCGCGGGAATGACAAAGGGGGTTGTTGTTCCAGCGAAGCGCTCGTTCGCGCGCGAACGTAGGCGCGCAGGAACGCGGCAATCCAGACAAAGAAAGATCGTATGCGATTCATACCACGACGGATTTGGGAGATGGATTCCCGCAATCCCGCGCATTCTCCTGCGCGCCTTGCGCTCCTAGCGGAGCGGGCGGACGAAAACCGCAAGGCGAGTAAAGGAGGAAGCGTCGAGATTTTAGCGCTTCGGGCAAGCCGCGCGAGAAACGACGCGGGGTTTGACTACGCGATAGATCAACGCGATCCCAACGCAAGGCGCAAGTAAAAAAGGAGGCGTTGTTGCGATTTTAGCGCTAGGACAATCGCCGCGAGCGCGCCAAAGCCCGTCGCCTCCGATCGCGGATTAAACTGGCAATCGCCGCCCGCGCGGGAGAGCGCGAGCGGAAAAGCGGCGAAGGGTTAGAAGGGTTATAGGAGATCGGTCGCCGCTTTAAGCGTATCGAAACTTAAAATGCCGTTTGCCTTGAGCAAATCGATACCTTTTTGCAGATCGTGTCCGCCGACCATAATGGGGATAATCGGCTTGTTCCACTTTCTTAGCAGCAGCTCCGCGATCTTATCGCCGTCGGTCATAAATTGCGGCGTAACCACAACGTAGATCAAATCTACGCCGTCAAAATTTTGCGTTATCTCAAGCGTTTTCTCGTAGCGATCGCTCATAGCGTCGCCGATAATATCCACCGGATTGGCTTTTGGCCAGTTAAACGGCAGCACCGCGTCGAGCGCCTTGACGTTTTCGTCGGTTAATTTGTATATCTTTTTGCCGCGTTTGACTATATAGTCGGTCAGAATAGACGCCGGACCGCCCGCGTTGGTAACGATTAGCGCGTTTTTGACGGAGCTAAGAGGCGGTCTAAAAATAAGCGCCTCGATATTGTTAAGCAGCGTGCAACCGGCGGACTCAAGCAGTTTTTTGAACATTTTGTAGTTGCCGCTTAGATTACCCGTATGGCTGAAAGCCGCCGCTTTGGATTCGTCGCTCTTGCCCGTTTTGAATATAAAGATCGGCTTCTTGCTCTTTCTCGCCGCCTCCATAAACGCCCTGCCGTCGCTCATACCTTCAACGTAGAGGCTGATCGACTTGCAGGTTGGCTCGTTGTTGAGCATTTCAACCAGATCGCCAAAATCCAAATCCGCCATATTGCCCACCGATACGATATGGCTAAAGCCGATCTTGTTTTGATACGCCTTGTCCATCAACGCCGCCAGCACCGCGCCCGATTGGCTGACGACGGCTATATCGCCGCTTAACACGTTGTTCGATCCAAAGGTGAGATTAAGATCGCTTTCGCCTTTATAGTAGCCAAGACAGTTTGGTCCTATCATATTGAGGTTGTATTTATTGACCAGATCGATAAGTTTCTGTTCGCCCTCTAGATCGCCAACCTCTTTGAATCCCGCGCTGATAACGAGGACGTTTTTGACGTTCTTTTGCGCCAGCTCCTCGATTGTCTGCAAAATAAACTTGCCCGGAATGCTAATAACGGCGGTATCGACGTCGCTTGGCAGTTCGGGGACGCTTTTGTAGAGCGTTTTGCCAAATAGCTCGCCGCCTTTGGCGTTCACAAAATACGTTTCGCCCTTGAAATTAAGCGCGTTTTTGGCGATCGCGTAGCCAACCTTATCGGGATCGGAGCTAGCGCCAATTACCGCGACTTTTTTGTTGTCGAAAAAATCATGACGTTTGCGCCGCGTCGTTCTAATGTTTTTGTCCTCAAACAAAACCCGCGCGTCCACCGCGACTAAACCTTCGTCGGTAAGCAAAACGGGGTTTAGGTCCATTTCGCTAACGGAAGGGTTGTTTTTGATAAAGTTTTGCAGTTTTTCCACAAACGCGATCGCGCCGTCTATCGTAAAGCCAAGACCGCGGAAGTTATCTAGCAGCTTAGAGATTTTTGCGCCTCTTAGCGCGCGCTCGATCTCGGCGCGATCGGCTTCCAAAGAGATATAGCTTACGTCTTTGTATAGTTCCAGCAGCACGCCGCCTTTGCCAAAGAGAATTGTCTTGCCAAACACGGGGTCGTTTACCATGCCAAAATACAGCTCTTCGCCGCGCAGCATTTTTGTGGCGATAAAACGATCCGACTCGTCTAGTTTTACGCCGCGACTTTCCACGTTTTTGATAATCTCGGCTTTAGCCGCCTCAAGCTGTTCGTTGCTGGTTATATTGAGCTTAACCGCGCCAAACTCGCTTTTATGAACGACTTTAGGCGATTCAATTTTTAACGCTACGGGGAAAAAATCTACGACGGGCTTTTCCTTGAACCCAAACGATTTGTAAGGAGCGACTGGCACTTGGCGCTCGCTCAAAAGATCATATAGCTCCGATTCGGTCACTTGCTCTCCTTAACTTTGATATTTAGTGCGGATTGATTATAACTTGCGCAACCTTTCTTGGTCTTTTGGAATAATAACGGCTTGTTATAATTAACGGCTAAAGAGGACAAGGAGTGATCTGTGGCGATCGTTAAACGAAACGTCCGAGTCGGACGCCCCATATTGCAATGCAAGCTGACGGGCGGCGATCGGTTGGTTGCGCTTGTCGATTTGCAAACTTCGTGCGCCGTTAAAATACTCGACTCAAAAACGCAGACGGACCTGGGCGGCTTTAGCATACCAGTATCGCCAAAAAGCCCGCTCGATTTTTTTATTTCCGGTCATTTTGTTTTTGCCCTCGATCGCAATCTTGACGTCGTCGATCTGTATGACCTCGACTCTAAGAAAAAGGCGCGATCTTTCGATATAAAGCCCTCGCGCGACGGCGAGCCGTCCGCTATCGCGGCGAGCGAGGACGGGACGCGCTTCGCCGTCGGGGATAAGCGAGGCGTTTTTACGTTCTGGTCAACGGATAACGCGCGACCGATCGCGACGGTTAAAGGATTCGAGCCGATCTCGCTTATCGAGCTTAGCGCAAACGCCGAGACGGCGGCTATAGCGTTTGAAAACGGCGATATTACCATTGTCAAAACCGCCGATCTCAACAATCAATCGTCGCTCGAATTGCATAAGCGCGGCGTAAGCGCGCTCAAATTCGTCGGCAACTATCTAATAAGCGGCGATCTAGAAGGGCGCGTAGCCGCATGGAACGTCGAAAACGGTAAATTAGCGCGCGTCTATCCGATTGGCAAAGGCGCGATCAAAGCGATCGATCGCGCTTTTGACGATCGCGCCGCTATTGTGGCGACCGAAGGCGGCGCGTTGGCTTTGACGGATATAAACCGAGATCGGCAGGCGCTGGAGTTGGACATGTTGGGCGAAGGGCTTGTTTCGGCGACCTTCGACGACAAAACGGAGCTCTCCGTCGCGGTAACGTCCTCGTGGAATATGCTGTTTTTCGATCTGCTAGACGATAAATCGATAGAGATTTTTTTGACGCCTAAAAACGGCGAGGATCGCGTTCGATCAGACGCGATCAAAGTTATCGTGACCGATGATAGCGTAACGATGCGGAGGGTGATTCAAGCGGCGCTTAAATCGGATTTTCCGTCTTTGGAGATTCTTGAGGCAAGCAACGGCAAAGAGGCGCTTGAGCTGCTTGAGCAAAATCCCGACGTAAAAATTATGTTCCTAGACTGGAATATGCCTACTATGAGCGGCGAAGCGACGGTGGCGAAGATCAAGGAGGCGAAAGTCTATCCGAACCTTCTGATCGTTATGGCTACCACCGAAGGCGGGCATGAGAAAGTTATGCAGATGCTTAGAATGGGCGTAGCCGGTTATCTGGTCAAGCCTTTTCGCAGGGACGCTATAACCAAAATCACAAGTAAACTGATGGAGCGAATCGCCGTATGAGCGCGGAGCTTGATATTCAAAAAAGCGTTGAAAAGATGACGGATAGCCATCTAAACAACATTATGCAGCTCGCGGTTTTTTACTCGGCAAACTACGAGATATACGCCGTAAACGTGGCGAAAATACAAAATTTCGTGATTCTAAGCGAGATTAACATCGTGCCAAACCGCGATCCTAACAGCGTCGTAGTCGGCGTGGCGCAAGTGCGCGACGAGCTGGTAACTTTCGTCGATCTCGATCGCTGGCTTGGAATGCCAAAACCCGATCTCGCGGATTTTACGGTCGGCGTGGTTTGTAGCGTTAGCCGCCGCAGGATCGGTTTTTTTGCCCGCGAGATTATCGGCATCGAGGATAAATATAGCTTCGAGCTTAAAATCCCCGATTCGCGCGCGCTTAAAATCCTCTACGTTACCAACATAAAAATCAACGGCGAGAATAAACCGTGCGCGGTTTTCGATATAGAGCGGCTCATGTCCGATTGCGGGTTTCCCAAAGAGATGCCGCCGTTTGTTCTCCCGTCCAAAGAGGAGCTTAAATTTGTCCGCAAAAAAGCTCTGATCGCCGAGGACAGCGTTTCCGCCGCGAAAAAATTAGCCGATTTTTTTGATTCGCTGAACATATCCTACGAGATCTACTCGGACGGGGCGGAGCTTATATCGCGTTTAGATTCGATAGACGTAAACGAAGTGGGGCTGATCGTAACCGATCTGGAGATGCCCGTGCGCGACGGCTATCAGGTAATTGCGCATATCAAGCGAAACGAGCGGCTTAGCGCGTTGCCGGTAGTGGTCAACTCAAGCATGACCAGTAGCGGCGTTGCGGAGAAAGTCAAACGGCTGGGCGCGGTCGATCATATCGACAAATCGGACACGCACGCGATGTTTAAGCTGGTGGAGCGATATATGAAAGAGAGGCAAAACAAATGAGCGAAAACGGCAGAATGATCGCGGTGGACGAAAAGAGCATGCTCGTTTCGGAAACGGATCCAAGCGGGATAGTTAGATATATTAACGACGATCTGATTGAAATATCCGGTTTCAGCGAAGCGGAACTCGTGGGAAAACCATACGATTTTATGCTCCATAGCAGCGTGCCGAAATCTATACCGATAGATATGGGGCGGGCGATAAACGAGGGCGGGGTATGGAAAGGCTTTGTCAAACACAGGACAAAGGGCGGCGATTACTATTGGGTATTTATGACCGTCTTTCCGATCGACTCCATCAACGGCGAAGGTTATCTCGCCGTTCGCACGAGAGCGAACGAGGAGGAGATAGAGCGTTACGAGAAAAAATACGAGCAAATGCGGCTTGAGGAGACGCGATGAGCCGCGCCGCATCTATTTTTTATTGGTTTTTGATCGCCGCGACGCTGATCGGCTCTTTTGCGTATCTTAGATTGCAGATCAACGACGCGCATAAGATCGCGCAAGAGGTAGTTTCGCTTGCGCGCGCTAACGCTCGGCTGGAAACCCTTTTGAGCGTCGCGGCGTATATAGGCGACGCGAGCGAAACGGAGAAAAAGACGATAGAGGCGCTTGTATCGTGGCTTAACGGGGACGATCCTGCGATAGGCAAGGCGGCTAACGACTATTATGGCGCGTATCTAGAGCGCGTTCAGACGGGCGCGATCGACGACGGAGCGCAAAGTTTCGCTACGGGCATAACCGCGCTTAGCGTAAAGGCGAAAGCCGCGCTGGAAGCGAAACGAGATAGCTATTACGACGCGACGTCCGTCGTGGAGTTCGTAGAGGTTATAAGTTTCGGCGTCGTTTTTTTGATCCTGATATTAAAATGGTATTTTGAAACTAAAGCCAACGACGAAACGCTCGCGCGCGTAGCCGCGTATATAGGGCGCTTTTCAAACTACATCTCCGAGCAGTCAAACGAGTTCGAGCGGCTGACTATGGTAGAAGACTCTATGGGCGAGATTATCAAAGACATTAACGACGCGGCGGATCGTCTTGAAAAACGCCGCGACGATAACATAAAGGCGCTGGGCAATATCTTGCTGTTCTCCGAGCAGGTCGGCAAGGGGCATACGGCGCACCGTATGATCGGCAGAAGCGATAACTATCTAAATTACGGGCTTATCAAAGCGTTCAACCGAATGACCCAAAGCATAGACGCCGTCATACGCCGCGCGCTTAACGCTCTTGAATCGTATAAAAGCGGCGATTACGCCGTTAAAATTGAAACGGGAGGGCTAGGCGGCGAAGCGCTTCGTTTGATCGAGGGGATCAATACGCTCGGCGCGGCGTTAAGCGACAATACGACGATGAACTACAAATACGGCATGACGCTAAACGCCGCTTCAAAAGAGCTTGCCAACGCCGTAGAGAGTCTTTCTAAAATATCGGTTAGTCAAGCCGCGAGCGTAGATCATATCACCGCCGCCGCCAGCGATATTATTCTGCAGATTCAAGACACGACGCGCAAAGCCGAACAGATGGCGGCGTTTGCGATCGAAACGAAAACGGCGGCGCAGAGCGGACTTTCTTTGACGCAGGGAACGGTGACGGCTATGGAGGAGATCAGCGTCTCCACTTCGCAGATCAAGGAGGCGATCGCCGTGATCGACTCTATCGCCTTTCAAACCAATATTCTATCGCTCAACGCCGCCGTAGAGGCGGCGACGGCTGGCGAGGCTGGCAAAGGCTTCGCCGTAGTGGCGGGCGAAGTTAGAACGCTCGCGGGCAAAAGCGCGGAGGCGGCAAAAAAGATAAAAGAACTCGTGGCGCAAACGCAGTTAAAGGCAAACGACGGCATGGCGATCTCCAAAAAGATGATCGAGAGCTTCGATATTCTAAACCGCAAAATCTCGGACACCTACGATCTGGTGGACGCCGTTACGAGCGCCGCGCAAGACGAGATGAAAAAAGCCGGAAGCATAAGCGATTCGATTGAAGAGCTTGGCGCGATCAACCGAAAAAATAGCGAAGCGGCTATAGACACGGGCAAGATTACGCGGCAGGTTTCGGCGCTTGCCGATCGGCTTGTGCGCGTCGCGCGGGATAAGCGCGTATCCCCGATATGACGCGGTAAGGTTAGGCGATGACCGAATATCAATCGCTGTTTTTGGAGGAGGCGAGCGAGCTTTTCGCAAACGCCTACGATTGCCTGTTAAACGCCGAAGAGAACGACTATTTAGATTCGCAAGCCATAGGCGAACTGTTTCGCATTCTGCACACGATTAAAGGCGGCGGCGGAAGCGTTGATTTTGATCGTCTTAGCCGATACGCGCACGGTTTGGAGAATATGCTCTCCTTGCTGCGCGACGGTAAAATCGCCTATCAAAGCGGCATGGCGGAATTTCTTGTCGATAGCTTTGATCAGATGCAGGAGATTTTGAAGGCGGAATCGCAAAACAGGATCGATAACGCCGAATACAATATCAAGCTAGAACGGCTCGATCGCAGGGCGCGGGAGTATATAGGCGAAAAATCGGACGCGGCGCGAGACGACAAGGCGTTAGACGCGGACGAGGGATTCGCGCTTTTCGATCCCGCCCAGATCGACGCCGCTCAAAATCCCGCCGCCGACAAGAACGACGAAATATACGCGCAAGACGTAACCAGCGAGGGATTCGCGCTTTTCGATCCCGCCCAAATTGAAGCGGCGCAGACTCATGCCGAGCAAAATCCCGCCGCCGATAATCCTTCCGCGCCGCCGCCAGAAAGCGGCGACAAAACCAAAAGCGCGAGTATTCGCGTCGATCTGGACAAAATCGATCTGCTACTTAACCGCGTGGGCGAGCTGGTGATCACCAACTCTATGCTTAGCCGCTTCTCCGAGCGGCTGGAATCCAAAGCCGATCGCGACGAGATGGGCGAAAGGTTAGGACAGCTAACGCGGCATATCAGGGCGCTGCAGGACGCGGTGATGGGCGTTCGTATGATTCCAATAGAGCATATATACGCAAAACTGCCGAAAATCGCGCGCGATATAGCAAAAAAGCTAGGCAAGCGAGCGCGGCTAGTCTATAGCGGCGAGAACGTCGAAATAGACAAGATGATAATCGAGGGACTAAACGATCCGCTTATGCACATTATCCGCAACGCGTTAGATCACGGACTCGAGGATCCCGCCGCGCGCGAAGCCGCCGGCAAGAATCCGGTCGGCTCGGTAAGCGTTTCCGCCGCGCAGGAAAACGGGCAGATCGTAATTATAATCAAAGACGACGGGCGCGGAATCGACACGCTCAAAGTGGTGTCCAAAGCGATCGAGCATAAGCTAATATCCGCCAATCAAGCCTTAAGAATGAGCGACGACGACAAAAACGATCTGGTCTTTATGGCGGGGCTTACCACCGCCGACGCGGTAACCGATATTTCGGGGCGCGGCGTCGGTATGGACGTGGCGCGCAACAATATAGCGAAGCTCGGCGGCATCGTCAGGGTCAAATCGCAAAAAGGCGTCGGGACAAGCGTAACCATCACGCTTCCGCTTACGCTCGCGATCTTGGACGGCTTAAACGTAAGCGTGGGCGATCATCGATATATCCTGCCGCTTTCGTCGGTAGTCGAGTCGTTGCAACCGCGCCAGTCCATGATCCAATCAAACGGCGACGGAAGTAAAACTACGCTTTTGCTCAGAGAAAGCTTTATTCCCATTTTGGAGCTTTATTCGCTGTTTAACATCAAGCCAAAGTTCGTCGACCCGTCGCTGGGCATGCTGATCGTGGTGCGCGCGGGCGGCGAGCGAATCGCGCTGTTTGTGGATAGTTTCGGCGCGCAGCAACAGGTCGTCGTTAAATCGCTGGAGAAAAATTTTAGGCGCGTAGGCGGGATTGGCGGCGCGACGGTGCAGGGCGACGGCGAGGTTGTTTTGATCCTCGATCCGCTTGGGCTGGTCGAAAAAGAGCGCGAACTGCGGCAAACGAGAACGCGATGAAAGAGGAATTTCTGATTTTCAGAATGTTCGGCATTCTATACGGCGCGAGGCTAAGCAGAGTGCGCGAAATCATAACCTACGCGGGCAAGATCACGGCGCTGCCCAACAATCCCGCTTGGGTGCTAGGGGTAATCAATATGCGCGGCGAGGTTACGCCCGTGATCGATTTTCGGCGCAAATTTTCCGCGATCGATACGGTTTACGACGAAGAAACTATTATAGTGGCTATGAAACTGCGCAACGGGCGCGTGATGGCGATCGTAGCCGATAGTATCGAAACAATCGCGGAAATCGACCCCGCCGATCTGCAAGCCGCGTCGGATATGGGAAGCGGACTTGATCCGCGCTGTTTGGAAGGTTTGGCGCAATTAAACGGCGAGATGGTCAGCGTTATCAATATAGACGTTATGCTCGATATAAACGAAATTTAGCGGCGGCATTCCGATAATCGCGATCGCCGCAGTTGAGAGGTTGCGAGAGGTTGGGCTTCAGAAGAGCCAAGCCAAAGGGTCGTATTAAAGGATGCGCTTGGCGTAGCGTATCTAGCGACAAAACGGGATTTAAGAGAGCTATAAGCCGTCGCTGGAAATCTCCGACTAAGAGGAGAAATAAAGTCTATCGGAGCGGAGTTAGGCGCGACGTAATGGCTAATCGGGACTGTTTTACTAGGCGTATTAACCATCATCGCAAAACTCTTTTAACGCAACGCGCATCTTTGACGGCGCAAGACGCGCTAAAAACGCTTTGATTGCCTTATGCGATCGGGCGCTTTATCGCTACCGTTATGATCGACGATTTGTCGCGATCGCGGCGCGAAAGCGATCGCCGTTTTGTTAAAGGCGAGGCGCTTTCGGCGCAAAGTCGCCTAGTTTTTAATAACGCCTTTCTATAACGAGAGGCGCTTTGGCAAGAAGCCGCTCCGATATTTCGCAATGCCTTTATATAGCGCGGATTCCCGCTTGCGCTGTAATAACAACCTTCTTTATCATACTCGCAACAACGCGTATCCGATGCGCCGAAGGCGTGAAAGAGATGGATTTCCGCCTTCGCGGGAATGACGGCGCGCGCGATCGTTAGGGGGGCGCAACCTGCGATAAGGAGTCGCCGCTAGTTGCGCGTTATTCCAGCTCGCGTGTAAGGAGACAAAAGCAGAGCGAAATTTGGCGAGCGCAACGGTTACTTTTAGAGAAAATCAAAACGCGGCGAGCGATAAACGGGGCTTAAAAGCCGACAAACCCGCGCCGCAAATAACATGCTTTTCCTATTAAGCCTTATTCGCGCTTTTATATAAGCAAGGAACAAAGAAAAACGATGGGATCCACTAGCCGCCCTAAAGATGCGCGTATCGGCGCATTATTGCGAAAGTTGAGTTTTATCCGCCGTTTTGCGTCGGGCTAATTTGCTTCGGAGTCGTCTTAGGTTTTTATCGCTTCGGTTTTCAAACTCTCTATAAAATCTAAAGCGCGATCTTGTATTCCGTCGTTGTCGGCTTTCGCAAACGTTATAGCCTCTTCTTTCATACCCGCAATCCACGACGGATAGAGTTTGCTAAACCGCGCGATCTTGCGCACAAGCCGATTTAACGTCATTTCATTTTTCGCGCATTTGGCTATGTAGCTAAACGTTCGTTCCGCGAATAACTCCCGATCTTTCAAACCGCTAAAAAGAGTTTCAGCCGCGGACTTGATCCGAGTATGCGTATCCTCGAGTTCTCGCTCAACCGAAACGATCAGCGCCGCGAAGATCATGGCGTAGAAATCAACCTGCTCGTCCAATCTAAATAGATTGCGAAAAAAATCGCTGAAACTCATCTCTGTTCCTCAAAAAATCTTTAATCTCGTCAGGTATCGGCAGGTTGGCGCTCTCGCCAGAAAATGCTTGCCGAAGCTCCGTGGAGCTTATTCCGCCGCCCTCTTTTAGCCGATCGACGATTCTAATCGGCAAAACTTCCGAGAACCACTCGCCGTTTTTACGATCGCCCGCGTAGTAGCGCGTAGGATTTGGCAACCCTTGTCGTTTTATCTCGCCCAGAACGAAATCCGCCCATTCGCGCTTGCTATTCGCCTCTATGTCGCGCAGACCAAACACTTTTAATCGCGGCTCGTCTTTGTATAAAGCCTCGATCATCGCCTTGCGATCGGCAAAGCTAAACGGATTGCGCCTATCGTTCTTGTTAATCGAGCCTACTCCCACCAACGCGATAGCCGCTTCGGACAACATCGCGTCTATAAGCAACTTGTGTCCGTTGTGAAGCGGTTGCAAACGCATCACTGCCAACGCGGCTTTTTCCATCGCGCTATTATATCAACGGAATGCCGCTTGCTTTATCCGAGGTAGATTGCGCTAAAGGAGCGACGGTTGAGAACGTTACTGATGTTTGCGGCGTTTGCGGTTTTAATTTTCGCAAAAGACAACTATATTTTTGACTATTCAAGCGAAGCGCTTGTAAGCGAGCGGTTTGAAAGGCTTGAAAGAGAGATTGCCGAACTAAAAGGCGATTTGATTAGGCTTAAAAGCGATCGAGACGCGCCCGCCAAGCGCGGCGAAGACGCCGACAGGCTCAAAAAGCTAGAAGCCGACGTAGCTAGGCTGGCGAAGGAAAACGCGGCGCTCCTAGCCGCGCAGAAAAAGATAGCCGGTTCGATTCCGAAAAACGCCGGAGTCGTCCAAACGATTGTCGAGCGCCCAAGCGCGGACGTGGACGAGCGCTTGGATAAGCTGGAAGCCGCGATCGCCGCGCGATTAAACGTTGTAGAAACGAACGGAGCCGACGAAGCGACCGCGCTTCGCGTCAATACGCTCGCCGATCGGGTTTTCGCGCTCGAAACAAGCGTGAAAGAGGCGCTATCGCGCGTAGATAGCGGCGCGGGATTGCCGTTTGATCGGTATTTGGATATTACAAAAGCGCACGTAGAGTATTTTATTTTAGGGCTACTAGCTTTTATCGTATTGATGTTTTTGCTACTTTTAATCGCGTTAGGGCGGGCTTCAAGAGCGGAGAGCAAGATCGCGCAGCTAGTTAAACTCTACCAATCTAGCAGTAGAAAGAGCGAAGACAGAAAGTAGTTGGCGAGAAACAACGCGACGCTGGCGCTGACGACCGCTTGGGTAGTGGCTAACCCCACGCCTTTTGCGCCGCCGCTCGCGTTGTAGCCAGCGTAGGTGGCTATCGCGCCGATCAGATAGCCAAAGACAATACCTTTTATACATCCTTGCAAGAAATCGCTCAAACTGGCGTAAAGCTCGATCGTTTGCATATAGGCGTTTTCATTTACGCCAAGTTCCGTCGCCAAAACATACGCGCCTACGTTGGCGACAAGATCGAACACGACGATCAAGATCGGCGTCGCGATAACAGAGGCGAGAATACGGGGCGTTAATAGATAGGCTTTGGAGTTGATCGATAGCGCCTCGATCGCGTCGATCTGCTCGGTAACGCGCATTGTTCCAAGCTCCGCCGCCATTGCGCTAGCGGCGCGGCTAATTAACATTAACGCGGTAAAAACAGGTCCGAGTTCGCGTCCGATCGCTAGGAATATCGCGTAACCCATCATCGATTCCGCCCTGAATTGGTGAAACGCGCCGTAAAGTTGGATTGACATCACCATTCCCGTGAAAACGGCGGTCATAACGACGACCACAAGACTATTCGCGCCGATAACTTCAAGCTGTTTTAACAAAAGCGAGCCGCGAAACGGACGAGAGAAAAGCAGAGGAAAGAAACGCGCCTGAAAGATGAAAAACGCGCCTATTTTCGCGTTAAATTCGCCTAACGCGCGAAATGGCTGACCTAAACGAAACAAAAATGCTTCAAACATCTGATAATCTTATGCTTTGCTAGGCTAAAATTGCCGATTTACTCGTATTGTAACACAACAAGGAGCTTTGAGTGGCAAACGCGAAATCGGACGAAAAAGAAGAGCCAAAAAAGAAAAGCCCGCTACTTTTGATTGCCATAGGCGGCGTCGCGCTGTTTTTGATTATAGTTATTCTTGGCGTCGTTTTGCTGATAGGTTCAAGCGGCGAAAGCGTCCAACCGCAAAGAGACGGCGAAAATCTTTCGCAAAACAGGGTTAGCGGCGGGACCGTAGGCGTCGAACCTATGCTAGGACCTATGGTGGATCTGGAACAATTTATCGTTAATCTGCTCGGCGGCGACGGCAGACGTTACCTTAAAACAAATATCAGTTTGGAGCTTACGCATAAAAACGCGGGTCCCGAAGTGGAAAACAAAATGCCGCGCATACGCGACGCGATTATTCGACAGCTTTCAAGCAAACGATTTGACGAGATTTCCACCGAAAGCGGCAAGGCGCGCTTGTGCGAGGAGATAAAAAATAACGTCAATAGACATCTAATCGACGGGCAGGTCAAGAACGTTTATTTTACGACCTTTGTCATTCAATAAAGCGCGTCCTATTTCAAGCGTTTTGATTTTGGCGCATTGGTCGAACGGCAAATGATAGGCGTTGATTTGATCGAGATCGGGCGAATCGCGGAGTTAAAAAAGCGCTTTGGCGATCGGGCGCTGAAGCGGTTTTTGAGCGAAGCGGAGATTGCTTCCTGCGGCGATCGTCCCGAAAGCGTCGCGGGGCTTTGGGCGGCGAAAGAGGCGGTCTCCAAAGCGCTTGGCGTCGGAATCGGCGCGAAGCTGGGTTTTCTGGATATTGTGATCGTCAAAAATAAAGAGGGGGCGCCGACCGCCATTTTAAGCTCTCGCGCCGCTAAACGTTTTGGAATCGTCAAACTGCAAGTATCAATCTCGCACGAAAAAAAATACGCGATCGCCGTCGCCCTAACATAAACGGCAACGATCGAACAAGCGGCGCTAAATCAGGCGCGCTTACAAACGCGCCGATCAAACGTTTCTTTGGGCTTACGACGAGGCGTATGGGCAAACGCGGACGCGCTTGTAATACGGATTTATCCTATAATTTTGCCCGTCTAATCTTCGCGCCTTGTTCAAATCTGTGGCGAAGTTAGCGCGCGGTATACGCCGCGCTTGTCAGGCGACGACGCGCCTTGCGGATTGAAACTGCGTTTAGCCTTAATTCCGTTGCGTGTAAAGATGTCGCGCTCCTTGCGAGCGCGTGGATTGAAACCGGGCGACGCGAGCGCTACTCCCGCCCCCTCATACGGTCGCGCTCCTTGCGAGCGCGTGGATTGAAACAAGAATATCCGAGTTGGACGGCATTGCGGTTATAACCGACTTATACGCTCGGTTCCGCTTAATTGCCTCGATCGCATACGCCATAAACGACGAGTTATAGCTATGCTTTCGTTAACGCGCCGTTGTTGGATATTGAGTCGCAAATTAGCGAAAGCGATCTTTACGACCACGACCACGCCTCGTCATTCTCGCGCTTTGCTAAACCAGCTGTCCTCCGCCCTTCCCGCCTCTCCCGTCATTCTTGCGAATGCGCCCGTTTGCTTGCGAACATCGGCGCGTAGGAAGGCGATAACCTATCTCCTCTCCGTCATACCCGCGAAGGCGGGAATGACGGAGAGGGGGAGGGGCGATCGGCTAGACTTGCGGCAAACGCGGGTCTGCGTTAAACGCCGTTGTTGGATCGCGAGATTAGGCGCGAAGCGCGTCAATTTTTGCCGATCTCGTTCAAAACGCCTAAACGTTTTTGCCTTCGTCGAGACGCGTTTCAACGTTTGCGTATAAAATCCGATTTGAAACTTTATGAAACGGACGCGGACAATTGGCAAATAAACAGATCAAAGGGATCGCCGTAGCGGTTATAGCGGCGGCGCTAACATACGCGATCGCGCTTGGCGGCGGCTTAAACGATCAGCATTCGCGTCTTTTGGGAGCGGTCGTTTTGCTTGTCGCGCTGTGGACGAACGAGGCGTTGCCGCTCGGCGTGGTTTCGCTGCTGCCGATCGCGCTCTTTCCGGCGCTTGGCGTTATGAGCGCGGATAAAACCGCCGGCAACTACGCCAACGGCATTATCTTTCTCTTTTTGGGCGGGTTTATGCTGTCCTTAGCCGTCGAAAAAACGGAGCTCCACAAGCTAATCGCCCGCAAGTTGCTGAAGATTTTTCCCGCGAGCGCGCGCGGCGCGATCTTCGCGCTTAGTTTTACCAGCGGCGCGTTGAGCGCCGTTCTTTCAAACACTACGACGGCGATGTTGCTAATGCCGTTAGCCCACTTTCTGACAAGCGACGCGAGATTAAAAACGCGCTTAGCGCTCGCGATCGCTTTCGGCGCGAGCGTCGGCGGCATAATCACCCCGATCGGCACGCCGCCCAATCTAATTCTATTTGGTTTTTTAAACGCGCAAAATATAGGCTCGATCTCGTTTATGGGCTGGATCGCGCTTATGTCTCCGCTGGCGCTGGCGATGCTGATCGCGCTCTCCCTGCTGCTTTCCGTCGGCGCGAAAAATATGAAGTTAACCTATAATTTAAGCCAATGGTCGCCAATCACCAAAGAACAGAAAAAGTTGGGGGCGATTATCGTTTCATTAGCGGTTTTGCTCCTGCTTAATTCGCCGATCGAGCCTTACTATAGCGGGCTGGGGTTGAACGAGCAGTCCCTGATACTGTTTTACGGACTTTTGCTGTTTATGCCCGGTTTATCGTTTATCGATTGGAACGACAGCAAAAAGATTCCCTACGAGATCGTCTTTCTGTTTGGCGCCGGATTCGCGCTCTCGCAGGCGTTTTTGACTACGGGACTGGATAAAAGCGCGGCGGGGGCGATGGAGTTTTTCGTATCTAAAGGCAGTTTAGCGACGCTTATCGCGATCTTGGTCGTTATGAGCTTCCTAGGCTTTGCGATCAGCAACACCGCCAAAGCCTCTATCGCGCTTCCGATCGTCTATTCGCTCTGCCTGCAAGGCGGTTTTAGCGTGGAGCGATTTTTGTTAGCCGCGACGGTTTGCGCGAGTTTTTCGTTTATGTTGCCGATCTCCACGCCGCCAAACGCGATCGCGCTTTCAAGCGGCGCGTTAAACGTAAAAAATATGGCGTTTTACGGGACTATATTTACCTTTATAGGTTTGTTTTTGTTGGCGGCGATCGTTTACGGGTATTGGGCGGCGCTCTTATAAACGCCGCAATTTGCGAACGGGCGCCTCAAACGGAGAGAATAGTCCGCCTTTGTTACAATAGCGCGAAAGGAGAGATATGAGCGTTTTATCAAGACTAATTGAAGCGATCGCCGTTATTTTAGGGCAAGTTATCTCGATTTATAGTATTATCATTATCGTAGCCGCGTTGGTAAGTTGGGTTCGCCCCGATCCGTATAACCCGATCATACAGATACTATATCGCCTGACGGAGCCAGTTTATAACCTTGTTCGCCGTTTTGTAAGAACAAATTTTCAGGGCGTCGATTTCGCGCCGCTTATCGTTATTCTAGCTTTGCAGTTTATCAATCTATTTCTCGTTAGACTGCTTATAGATTTCGCTCGCTCTCTTAGCGGGTAGCTTGGAAAACGAGGAATCGCTTTTGCTTTGGAATATGAAAGTCAAAAGAAAACCCGATGCTTAAAACCTTCGGCTCGAAAGCGTTAGTCGCGATTCTTGCCTTTGCTTCGCTAGGCTCGATATTTATTTATTTTGTAACAAGCACGGGCTACAAGGAGCTTTCCGATCGTAGCGCGCGCAAGACGTTGGCGATGATGAGCGAATCTATCTTTCAGACGTTGCGCCTATCGATGTTTACGGGCGATCGGATCGTCATCGCCGAAGCGCTGGAGCGGGCTAGAGAGATCGAAGGGGTTCACTCGCTATCGATTTGGCCCGATAAAGAGGTGATCTCGACTTTCGATATGCCGCAGAAATTTACCGAAGATCCCGACGTTTTGCGCGTTTTCGCCGCCAAAGAGGCGATTTTACAGGAGATCGAAAGAGAGGACGGACGGCGCGTGAGACTGTTAAAGCCGCAATTCGCCGAGCCAATTTGCGTGCGCTGCCACATTCTCAACCGCATAAACGACGTGCTGGGCGTGATGGATTTGGAGGTTTCAACGCGCTGGAGCGATATGGTGATCCGCTCGGCGCAGGCGAAGCTGGGCATATTTGTTTGCGCCGCTATGTTGGCGACGATCCTGTTCGCGGTTTTATTTACGCGAACGCTAAACGCCAAGTTTCGCGCCTTGCAGTCTGGACTGTTGGATTTTTTTGGATTTCTCAACCAATCCAAGCCGCGCGCTAATCTTTTGAAAATCGGTAGCGACGACGAGCTAGGGCAGATGGCGAGGGTGATAAACGACAATATAGCGCGGATCGAAAATCATTTGGAGCAAGATCGCAAGTTTATCGACGAGGCTACCAGAATCGTTTCAAAAGTAAATAACGGCTACGTCGGCGCTCGTTTGCAAATTGCCGTCAATAGTCCGGCGCTATCCGCGTTGAAAGACACGATGAACGCTATGATGAACGCCCTCGAACACAACATAAAAGAGATTCTTCGCGTTATGCGAGCTTACGAGAGCGACGATTATACGGCGCAGACAAACGCCGATTCGTTGCGTGGCGAATTCCGCGCGCTTCACGACGGCGTAAACCGTTTGGGAGAGTCGATCGGCGCGATGCTGTATTCTAGTTTGGAAAATGGCAGATCGCTTGAAAACAACGCGCAGGAACTCGGCGGATACGTGCGTTCGCTGTTAGCCGCCGCGTCGAAGCAGGCGAAAGCCCTGCAGGAGACGGGCGAGGCGGTCGCGGCGATCACGACTGCGATTAGGGATACGGCAAAAAAAGCCAGCCTTATGGCGAATATCGCGGACGAAACGCAAAGGAGCGCGAAAACAGGCGCGTCGTTAGCCGGCAATACGCTTGGCGCTATGGAACAGATCGTAAGTAGCGCCAACGCGATAAACGAGGCGATCGACGTGATCGACGCCATAGCGTTTCAAACCAACATTCTATCGCTTAACGCGGCGGTCGAGGCTGCGACGGCGGGTGAGGCGGGCAAAGGCTTTGCGGTGGTGGCGGGCGAGGTTAGAAATCTCGCCGCGAGAAGCGCCGAAGCGGCGAGGACGATCAAAGAGCTTAGCGAAGAGAGCCAGCGCAGAGCCGAAGAGGGGAAATTGATATCCGAACAGATGATGCGCGGCTACGAAAAACTAAGCTCTAAAGTCGAGGAGACAAGCGCGCTGGTCTCGCAGGTGGCGCAGGCGAGCAAGGACGAAATGGTCGCGATTGAGCATATCAACGAGATTGTGGAAACGATAGAAAAGATGACGCGGGAATCCGAGCGGGTGGCGCAAAAAACCCATTCGATCGCCACGCGCACCTCCGAAATGGCGCGCGCGTTGGCGAGCGTTACCAGCGACAAGAAGTTTCGCGAGGGCGGAGCCGACGAAAAAATTAGAACGCTCAAAAATATGATCGAAAACGGCTTTGGCGATCTATTTGTTATGAACGCGAAGCCGCCGCCTGATAACGAAAAGCAAAACGGCGGCTAATGCGACTATTCGCTTTAATCTCTTTCGCTTGCGCGATCCTATTCGCCGCGCCGCCGCCGTTTGATCTCGCCGAACTCGAAAAAAAGCCGCCTTCGCGAGCGCGCGATTTCGCGTCGCTACTCTTTTTGCGCTCAGACGCCTCGATCGAGCGCAAAAGAGTCG
The DNA here is from genome assembly GCA_031258155.1 of Helicobacteraceae bacterium. Lineage (NCBI taxonomy): Bacteria > Pseudomonadati > Campylobacterota > Epsilonproteobacteria > Campylobacterales > Helicobacteraceae > Helicobacteraceae bacterium. The sequence goes on from JAIRNH010000059.1 coordinate 26,253, forward strand.
CGTTTTACTCGCTAAGATCGCCAAAGCCGCCGCATTTCTCCGCGTTTTCGGCGGGCAACAAAGCGGTAAGCAAGCTCGCCCGTTGCAGGAATATCGAAAACGCGCGACTGATAAACGCCGACGCCGCCTGCCTCTCTATCGCGCTTAGCGCCGCGCGCGCCGAGTCTCTTTCGAGCGCCGATCGCCTAAAAATAGCCCAAAAAGTAGAGGCGATCGATCCGTTCAAAGCCGCCGTTTTTAAAGCGACGGCGGCGCGCAATCCGCTTGGCGCCGCCGTTGGCGATCCGGACGTTTTTTATTCGATCGCGCTTGGCGCGTCGGGCGCGTTTCTTAAAAAACAGTCCGATTTTTATTTCGCGCCCGAAGCGATCGGAAAACTCCAAACGGACGCGCGGTTTTCGGCGCTGTTAGAACGTTTGGCGCAACTAGACGGAAGCTCCCAACTTTTGGAGTCCTTCGGCGTCGCCGACGAATCCAAACTTGATTTTAAAGGCGCGTTTTACTTAGGCGTTATTCGCGTTATGCGCGGCGATACGCCAAACGCCGTTAAAGCCTTTGAAAGCGCCGAAGCCAAAGCGGCGACGCGATACGAAAAAGACCGAGCCTTGTTTTGGCTTCGTTTGACGACTAAAAACGACATTTATCTTTATCGCCTCTATTCAAGCGCCGAGATTAACTTTTACACGCTTTATACGCGGCTGGCGAACGATCGTCCGTTGCCGACGATCGCCACAATCGCTCCCGCTACGAAAACGATGGAAGCTACCTACGACGACAAGTTGCTTTTCGATCCGTTTTTCTGGGGCGAACTGAGCAAAAAAATCGCCGATCGCGACGTAAAGGCGCTGCAAGCGGAACTAAACAAACTAGGGCATAAAAACGCCGAACCTTACCGCGCGGCGATCAATTACGCTTTGGCGCCGCCGGATAGAGCGCCGATCTACTATCTCAACCCGTATTCGGAAGCGTTTAGCAATTTGTCGGTTGACGAGCTTGCGATGACGTTGGCTATTATGCGTCAAGAAAGCCGCTACATTCCGGCGGCGCTATCGTCAAGCTACGCGGTGGGGTCGATGCAGATGATGCCGTTTTTAATAGAGGCGATGACCAAAGAGCGCAAGGATAAAAACGACGTTTGGAACTTTTTTAGCCCGTATCGCCAAGCGCCGTATGCTATCAGGCATATTAAATGGCTTAGAGGCAAACTGAACAATCCGCTGTTTGTCGCCTACGCCTACAACGGCGGGCTTGGTTTCGCCACGCGGACGATAGCAAGCCATAAACTCTTTCAGAAGGGGGAGTTCGAACCGTTTTTAAGCATGGAGCGAATGCCGCTTGAAGAGCCGCGCGAATATGGCAAGAACGTGCTGACCAACTACGCGATCTACCGCCGTTTGTTTGGCGCGCCGATCGCTATAGATTCGATTTTTGAAACGAAATAGTCGTCGATTGGTTGGTATCCGCCTCTTTTAGCGTTAAATCAAGCGTCGTTTTATCGGCGATCGGGAATCGGACGATATAGTAGATGTTCCAGCGGTTGACTAGCGGCATCAATTTGAGCAGATTATCGTTTTTATCGACGGTTTGGGCGCTTAGGCGGTTTAAGCCGTTCAGGTCTAAAGCGTAGTTTGGATTGTTTAGTCCCTCTTTGCTTTTGCTCTTAAAATCGTTCGCTATATATAGTCCGATCAAAAAAGTTTCGCTTGAGTTATACTCTTTTTTATCGGGATAGATCGCGTTTAGGTAGCTGGCGCTGATCTGCGCTTTACTTTCAAAACGATCGAGAATTTCGCCCCTTTTTGTATGCGGCAACGCCTCGGCGTAAGTCGCGCTTCCCGTAAAGTCGAAAAACGCGGATCGACCGCACCCGCACAACAACGCCGCGATTGCCGCGACAAACAAAACGCTCCTCATTTTTGCCTCCGAGAATACTATGCAGGATCATATCTAAACGGCGATTTTAGCCCGCTCTGCTACAATTCGCGTTGATTTATTTGAAAGCGAAGTACCCTCAATGTCTAATCAATACGATTCCTTTGAATCTTTCGGCTTTAAGCCGCAGATTTTGCGCGGCGTAGTCGAAGCCGGTTTTGCCACTCCTAGCCCCATTCAAGCGGAGGCTATGCCTTATATTTTGGAAGGGCGCGATCTGATCGCTCAAGCGCAGACCGGCACGGGTAAAACCGCCGCGTTTGGCTTGCCTACGATGAATCGCATAGAGCGAACCGATCAGGTCGAGCTGCTTGTGATCACGCCCACGAGAGAGCTTGCCACTCAAGTTAGCGACGAACTTTTTAAGCTCGGTAGGTTTGCGGGCGTTAGAACGGTTACGGTTTACGGCGGGCAATCGTCGTATCGGCAGGTCGATCTGATCGCTCGCGGCGCTCAGGTGGTCGTGGCTACGCCGGGGCGGCTTTTGGATCTGTTAAGCTCCGATCGGCTTAAAAACTTCGCGCCGTCGATCGTCGTTCTAGACGAAGCCGACGAAATGCTTGATATGGGCTTTCTGGACGACATTAAAGAGATATTTAAGTTTCTGCCCAAAGAACGCCAAACTCTAATGTTTAGCGCGACCATGCCCGCGCCGATCAGAGATTTGGCGGGTCGCATCTTGCGCGATCCGGTCAGCGTCAAGGTTACGCCGGCGGACGAAACGGCAAACAAAGATATTTTTCAGCAATACTACGTTATTGAAGAACACGAGCGCGACGACGCTATTTTGCGGCTATTCGACGCGGTGGAGCCGAGCAAATCGATCGTCTTTGTCCGCACCAAAAAAGAGGCGGAGCGCCTAAGCACGATGCTGATCGCCAAAGGCTACGGCGCGAAAGGTCTGCACGGCGACATGGAACAAAAAAGCCGCGAAGAGGTTATAAAAAGTTTCAAAACCGCTCAACTGGATATTTTGGTCGCTACGGATGTGGCGGCTCGCGGCTTGGACGTTAAAGACGTCAGCCACGTTTTCAACTATCATATCCCGTTTGATCCGGAAAGCTACGTGCATAGGATTGGGCGCACGGGCAGAGCGGGCAAAAAGGGGGTGGCTGTTACGCTCGTAACGCCGCTGGAATACAAAGAGCTTCAGCGAATTAAAAAGATCGCGGGCGCGGATATTCGCAGGGAGAGCGTGCCGACGTTGGGCGACGTTAAAAAGGCGCATTCAAACAAGTTGGTCGGCTCCGTTTTGAACGCTCGCCTCAACGACGAATCGCAACGGATTTTAACCGTTCTCGAAGAGCAGATCGATCTGCAGCAGATCGCGCTTAAAACCATTTCGCTACTTATAGAAAAACAGAATATAACGGGACCCGACAGCATAGGCGTTAATCCGCAAAGGTTAGAAAAACTCTTAAACGATCATAGGCGCGATCGCTCGCCAAAACGCGGCGGCGGCAAAGGCGGCGGTTACGCTAGACCTAAAAGAGGCGGTTACGGCGGCGGTTTTCGCGGCTCTAAAACGCGATCGCGGCGCGACGATAGATGAAAGATTTAGCGGCGAAAAAACGGCTTAGGTTTATCAAAGAGCTTGAAAGGTTTTTATCCCGCGTTTCAAACTATCTCGACAGGACGGACGCAGAGTGGGCTGGGTTTTGCCTTATTGCGGCAAACGCGCCTAAATACGGCGATATAAAGATTTACAATCCTCGATACGCCGCGCTGATCAGTTTGGCAAACGATCTGATCGCTCGATCAAACGGCGAACCGACCGCGCTAAACGATCTCGCCTATTGGTTGCGCGGCGAGTTAAACCGCATCAAAAAAAACGAGAGAGAGAAAACTTACAACCGCCAAAAGTCCCGCGCCGTATTCGAGTAGTTTAGGCGAAGTCTTGCCCGCTTGAAAAATTTTCTATAGGAACGCGCAACCTTGTCGAGGTAAAGCGCCGCTCGCGGTTTACGAAGAGATTTGTCGAGGGCGACGGCAAAAAAGTCGAAGGAAACGCCCGCGTTTTATTGATAAATATAAATCGCGACGGCTTCGCTTATTTTGTCGGCGAATTTTCGCGCCGTTAGCGTTTGTATAGCGCCTTGTTATATTGATTTAACAGCCAAGTTCGGCTACAATTTCGCTTCCGTTTTTCGATGGGGTATCGTCTAACGGCAGGACAGCTGGTTTTGGTCCAGTTAATCGAGGTTCGAGTCCTTGTACCCCAGATTGAAACGACATGGTGCGGAGTAGAGCAGTCCGGTAGCTCGTCGGGCTCATAACCCGAAGGTCGCAGGTTCAAATCCTGCCTCCGCTACCAAAATAAACCCTCGTAAATACTAGCTTCGCGGACAATCGACAAAAATCAAAAGAAAATCAAAACTCACGAATAAATCACGCATATATCACGGACAACAGCGTCAAACTTATCAATCTTTTTGATAACGAGTTTCAAACGCTGTTGTAGATACTTGAAATCATAACTATGCGGATATTGCTCGGCAAAGGAAGCAAAAACTTAAACGAAAATACAATAACGCGATCGTCATTGACGGCGCGCGTCGGGCGCAAATTCTGCAACGACTAAAAGAAAGCATAATCTTAAACGAAACTTAGGAGTTGGCGAGCGGCGCAAAGCCCTATCTAGCTTTGCGCAGACTTTGGAGATTTAATAACGTAGTAAAGCGCGATTGTAAAGCCAATAGCGATTGCAATCGAAGTCAAAGCCGCGCACATATCACGCCTTCGACCTAAATACTTACCGAAAAAAACATATACGCCCCACAATCAATAACAATAATAAAGTAATTTCTTGATTGATTGCCAATCCAATTACGCCGGCGACGATCAAGCCAATAGCCGTATTTTAAGCGGCGTCCAATATTCTTTTTTTGCCAAGCCTCTATTTTTGCGCCGCCGCGTTTCGTATTGGATCGCGATAAAACATATACGCGCCGCGCCTAACAAAAAAAGGCTAAGAAGCTACAAGTGCGCTCCCAAAAACAGAAGTTCCGTCTTACCGTTATCAAGAGAGCGACAGTAAATACGTTTGGCGTCGCCGTCGCTCCACGCGTAAATTTCGTGCGTTACCTTGCTGTTACGCGAATGGTTTACGGGGTGATAATGAAGGCTTTTTGGATTTGGATGATTCGCCTTTTCCAGAAATTGCGCAAACAGATCGATCTTTTCGTTGATCTCTTGTTTGCGAGGCGGCGTCTCTTTTTCGCACGAATCCAAAAACTCCGTCGTCAAAATAATTTTTTCAGACGGCGACGGGTGAATTTCCCCCCGATAGATTTCCGCTTTGTGCCGTTCAAAAACAAGCTCGCCCCACTCTGTTAGAATACTATGTATCCCGTCGCTAAACCAGTAAATACTGGATTTTTCAGAACGCACGTCAAGCTCTAGCGCGGCGCGGCGAAAATCGCGCAAATCCTTTCTAATGGACTCTTCGTCTTCCATTCTGACCGGAAGGCGCGGGATACGCATAAGCTCGTTAGAGCCTTCAAATATATAGATCGTTTCATCGGCGTAAAACATACCCAGAAGTTGAAGAAATCCCGTTTCCGATTTAAAACCGCCGGAGAGATTGAAAATAACGCGATAACGCGCCGCTCGTTGCGGCTCGATAGTTTTGGCGCACCACTTTACCAGATCGGCGAGCGAACTTCTGAAGCGCTGTAGGTCTGCGGTTTGCAGATCGCAGTGTCATTGGACGCGAATATCCGTAAAACCGCGTTTTTCCAGCCATAATTTAACAATTTTGGCGGTTTCCTCGCCAAGCCAAGTATCGGTCGTCAAGAGATAGTGGGTATCTTTTTGGTTTTCTTTGAGCGTTCGCCCGTCGTAAAACGCCAGAATACCGTTAAGCTCTGCGGAGCCACGTTTGGCGTCTTCATTATCATACTCCACAAAGTTTCGCTTACGATTTTCGATATGTTCGCGAATAAGACCGCGCTCAGAGATTGGAATATCGCCGTCGTTTTTGGCGTTGGCTCGCCGAACAAGCAGTTTGCGAAAATCGTCGTTTCCGTTTAGATTACTAGTCAAAATGCTGGTTCCGCAGGTCGAGAGTATTAGATTCACGCAATCTCCTTTGGCGCGTTAACATTAGTTTTGCCGATACGCGGTATTTTCAGAACGTCGTCGAATTGTAGCTTAACTTTATCTGGCGACGATTCGGAATATCATCGCCCGCGTAGATTGCGAAAAGATTTGCTAAGCGATCGCGAGTTTGAGTAGATTGCGTAGGCAAATTAGGCGGGGCAATTGTTTGATCGCTAAAATTACTCGAATGAACGACGAAGATTTGGATTTTAGCGGGCTAAAACGCTTTAAGCGGCTAAAAAGCGCGACGCTCGATAGCGCCTTCGCGCGCGAGGTAACGCTGGAGGCGAGCTTCACGCGCGGATTGCCGTCGTTTAGCGTCGTCGGGTTAGCCGACGAAGCGATCAGAGAGGCTAAAGATCGCGTAAAATCCGCGCTGCTGCTAAGCGGCTATCAATTCCCGCCGCTAAAAGTTACCGTCAATCTAAGCCCCGGCGATCTAAGAAAAAGCGGATCGCAGATGGACCTACCGATCGCGCTTATTATCGCGTTGCAAAACAAGCCGATCGACTTTGGGGATTTTTTCTGCTTTGCGGAGCTTGGCTTGGACGGGCAAACCAGATCGTCGCCCACGACCTTCGCGTTAGCCCTATCGCTCGCCTCGCAAGGGCTGTTAAAGCGCGTCGTTACCGATCCCGTTAGCGCGCAAGAGCTTGCGCGAATACCGCGCGTAGAGGCTTACGCGGTCAGAACGCTAAACGAGGCGATAGGTTTTTTTAGCGGCGCGAACAAGATCGCGCCCGCGACAAGCGCCGCTCTCAACGCCAAAACTATAACAATCGATCAAACCTACTATTACGAGGAAGAGACGTCGCTTGATTTTCTCGAGGTTCGCGGGCAAAAACAGGCGAAGCGCGCCGCGCTGATCGCCGCCGCGGGCTTTCATAATATCCTATTTAGCGGAGCGCCCGGCACGGGCAAAAGCATGATTATCAAACGAATAGCCGGAATATTGCCGCCCGTGAGTTTAAGCGAGCTGCTGAATATCGCGTCGTTAGAGAGCCTAGAGGGTAAAACGCCCAGCTTCAAAGCCGCCCGACCGCTAAGAAATCCGCATCACACCGCCACAAGAAGCAGCATATTCGGCGGAGGGAGCAAAGAGTCCAAAATGGGCGAAACGGCGTTAGCCAACGGCGGCATTCTGTTTTTCGACGAGCTGCCCCACTTTTCAAAGTCGATCCTAGAGGCGATGCGCGAACCGCTAGAAGATCACCGACTGCTTATCTCGCGCGTCAATAGCAAAATCGTGTATGAAACCCGCTTCTTATTCGCCGCGGCTATGAACCCATGCCCCTGCGGAAATCTATATAGCAAGAGGCGCGAATGCCGTTGCTCTCAAATCGAGATCGAGCGCTATCAAGCGCGCTTAAGCGATCCGTTTTTGGATCGCATCGATCTATTTACGCAGATGTCCGACGGCGAAATCGACGACGAGAAAGGCGTAACGAGCGCGGAGCTAAGATCGCTAACGCTAAAGGCGTTTGTTATGCAAAAAAAGCGCGGGCAGACGCAACTAAACGGCAAATTAAGCGACGCCGAAACGGAACGCTATTGCATTTTTGATCGCCAAGCCGAAGATACGCTAACGCAAGCCGTCCAAAGATTTGCCCTCTCGCGCCGCGCCATTGGTAAAATACGCCGCGTCGCGCGCACCATAGCCGATCTAGACGAAACGGAAACGATTGATAAACGGCGGCTGCTAGAGGCGCTCTCTTTTAGAAAGCGTTAGCCGACGACCGTCGTAAACATACCCGCTTATCTACTTTGTCATATCCGCGCGAAGCGCGTATGGCGGATTTCCAATCTCGCGATTGCATAAAACGGGGCTGATATTTCGCTTGGCTAGAAACGCGCAGGAGTAGCTTTGCGAGAACGCGAGAGCGATCGCGGTTAGGTTTCGCTTATGTTTTTAGCGGCATTTCGCTAAACGCCGCCGCGTTTTTTGGCGCTCTGGTTAAGTTTTGCTTATATTTCGAGCGGTATTTCGTTGGGAAAGAGCGGTGTTTTACCGGGCGAGATATGGCTTAAAGCCAGCCGCGAAAACGTCTTATTTGAAAAAAGCGAGCCTAGTAAAAAGATATTTTGCGGCGCCTCGACACATAGCGAGGCGAGAAAACTATCGGCGTTTCTAGCCTCTCTTAATCCCGCCTCCGCGTTTAATCCCGCGCCGATTAGATCGCCCAAATCTCCCAAAAAGCGCGCCAAACCCTCGCAAAGGCTAAAGGCGATCAGATCGTCGGGCGCGGAGGCTAACTTGTAACTTATAGCGGAGCGTATCAGCCCAAGAGAGTCGATCTCTCCCGCGATCAGTTTGTAATCCGCGCTAGGCGCTTTTATCGCGCCGCCAAAAGCGATATGCTCGAATATCCTATTGCCGGCGGATTTTAGATCGTCGCCAAAACCCAAAATTAGCCCCGCCGCCGCCCAGAGCGAAACGATATTTCTAGGCGCGTTCTCCAACGAAACGGCTTCGATCGGCGCGAGCGTTTCGCCGTATGTTTCGCGGTATTTCGCGATCAGTTTCGCTCCGCTTTGATCGCGTTTTTCTATCGCGGACAAAATCTCTGCTATCGACGGGGGAAAGTTGATTTTCACAAGTTCGATTGCGCCTGTTTTCGGGCTGTTAAAAATAACGCGATCGTCGTAATTTGCGCTAAAGAAAAAGCCGAGATTGGCTTCGTTTTGCAAACCTTTTTCGTCGATCGCGGCGGCAAAAACGCGAAAATGCGGCTCTTTGATCGCCAAAAACCGCGACGAGCTTTGCGGCGTTACGCCTGAGACGATTATATTTTGGTTTTTTAGCGCGGTAACGCGCGGGCGATCGTAGTTTGCCAACGCGATCGCTTGAACGCCGCTTTCGGCGAGCCTTATAGACAGCAGATAGAGATAGAGATCGCCAGCCAACGCGACGTTAACCGCGCGCGGCGCTTTTGGATAGCGCGACTGAAAAATTAGGTTCGCGGGAAGCCTTACAATCGGTCGCTCCAGCGAACCTAGAGCGTTAATATCCTCCTCTTTGGCGATCGCGACGCTCGCCGTGAAACCAATATCGGTCGGCATAACAACGTCGTTTTCGTCGTAATAGCGATCGGTTAGCGGCGAGATCGTATATTTTCCTTCGATCGCGACGCTTTCGCCCTTAGATAAACGCTCGATCGCATTATCGATCGGCGGCATATTATCGAGCGCGATCGGCGCGCCTATTTCGGGCGCGATCGTCCATTTACCGCTTTGCGCGGCGAGCGCTTGGCTTTTTGGCGTAAAGCCGATCGGCTCCTCGCACCTTTCGATCGCGCTCGCCTCATACGGCTTCCACTCGCTTAGCGCTTTTACCGTAGCCGAACGCAGATAGATCGACAGCGGCAGTTCAACCGCCAACAGATCGCTAAAGGCTTTCAGCTCCTCCTCGCCGCCGCGAACGAAAAGCGTTATTTTCCAGCCCTCTTTTTTGATGTAAAAATCGCGTTTCGCCTCGTAAGCGATCGCGCGTAAAAAATTCTCTAACGCCGCGTTTTTAGAGAGGTATATAAACTCGTAAGCTAAGATCACTAGTCTCGCCCAAATTCGCGGGCTACCTGCGAGATCGTCAGATTAGGCTCGATTGTTTCGATGGTAAATCCTAGTTCGGCTAAATGTTTGATCGCCGTTTGCTCCATAATAATCGCGCCTTTTTGGACGCGCTCGCTAAGCTCTAGCGTCGTAGATTCTATGCGTTCGGGTATCACGCCGATGATTTTCGCGCGCGGGCGATCGCCCGTAAGGTCCATCATAGAGAGCGTTTGAAGCATTTCCACCTCGTGCGCGCTGCCCTGCCAACTTACGCCGCGCGGCATATCCTCGTAATCGAAAAAATAGACCTCGCCGATCGCCGCGTCGTCCGCGCTGATACAATCGAAAATAATCGCGTAATCGCTTTCGGCGATTATGGGAGTAAGCAACTGGGCTAACGTGCCGCCGTCAACGATCTTAAGCGTATGTTCGGCGGACGAGAAGCGGTATTTGCGTTGAAGCAATCGGCTCAAATGCGCTCCGACGCCTTCGTCGGAGAACATTATATTGCCGATCCCAAGCAGGAGTATCTTCAAGCGATCAATGTTTCTTTTTGAACTTTATTCCGCTCAAAATAGAATCCAGCGCGCCCTCTTTGCCTCTTAACGAGTTGAAGATCACCATATAGACGTGCACGGGCAGGAATACCAGCACGATCCACATCAAAACGCGGTGAATGATCCGCACGTTGGCAAGCCCGCCAAAAAGCGCCTCGAACGGACGCATAACGCCGTAGATCAAGCCGCCAAACCCGTCGTGATAGACGTGCGCGTATAGGATAAGCCCCGTCAAGCATAGCAGGAAAAACGCGACGTAAAGCCCGCTATAGGCTACGAACTGAAGCGGGTTATACGCGCCCTTCAGATGCGGGTGTTTGCCGATCAGCAGATAGTATTTGATCTGATCGATCCACGTTTTAGGGCTTAGCGCGTCGCTAAAAGAGCCGCGCTCTAGTTTTTCCGCCCCGTTTTTCGAGGCGAAAAAGTAATATATCTTAAACAGCGTAACGGCGATCAGCGCAAAACCAAATATCTCGTGCCACATACGCATTCTCGCGTTTAGAAACAGATTCGGCTCGCCCGAAATCGCGGGAGAGACGAAAACGGCTCCGATATAAAAACCCGTAATCGTCAGCGCGACGATCGACAAGGCTCTAACCCAATGAATTACGCGCGTTACGGCGCTAAACTCGACCTCGACCTCTCTGGTTTCAACAGCCTCTTGTGCCATATTGGTATCCTCCGCCTCTAGCAGGTCGCGCCGTTATCGAGCGTAACCTTATGAGAGCTCATGTTAGCGCCGTTCGCGTCCATCACATGCACCGCGCACGCGATACACGGATCGTAGGAGTGGATTTTGCGGATAATCTCCAGCGGTTTGGACAGATCGGCTATCTTTAATCCGATTAGGCACTCCTCGTAAGAGCCGCGCTGATTTTGCGAATCTTTTGGCGAAGCGTTCCACGTCGAAGGCACGACGGCTTGATAGTTTTCGATCAAGCCGTTTTTGATCCTCACCCAGTGGCTAAGCGTCCCGCGCGGCACATGCCCGATATAACGCCCTTTATACTCTTTGTTTTTATCGATAATATAGGGCGCGCAGGTGGATTGATCGACTTTGAGGTTCGCCGCGAGGTTGTTGAAGGCGGCAAGCGCGTTATCGGCGATCACCTTCGCTTCGATCATACGGCAGGCGGTGCGCCCAAGCGTGGAGAATACCGCGCCTACGGGCAAGCCCGTGTCCTTGAGGAATCCCTCGACGACCTTGCCGACTCGTTCGTTGCCTTTTACGTAGTTCACGACGATATTCGCCAACGGTCCCACCTGCATAGGCTTGCCGTCGTAGCGCGGCGCTTTGATCCACGAGTATTTGCCTCTTTCGTCTATCAGCGGCGCTTTGACGCTTCTGCCGTTTCCGTCGATCGTGTCCGCTTCCTTGAAGCCCGTATAGCTCGGATCGGTTTCGCCGTCGTATGGGTGAAGCGGCGCGTCTTTCTTATACCACGATCTAGTCGCCTCTTCGGTGATCTTATCCTCGTCCACTTCATAAACCTTGCTAATGTCGCCGCCTAGGATAATGCCGCTATCAAAGAGCCAGTCTTTCGCGCCTAGTTGGAACTCTTGGAAGGTGAAAAGGTTGGACGTTCCCACGTCGCCTACCACGCTTGGCTCCGAAGCGTAAGCCTTGCCCGCCATCACCAGATCGGGATAGTAGGCGCGGTTGATAAAGTCCGCCGTCTCTTGAAATTTCACAAGATACTCGCCAAGCCGCGCGGGGTCTAACAGGTCCATCACGCAGGTTACGCCGCCGACGGTGAGGCTCTGCGGGTGCGGCTGTTTCGAGCCGAAGATCGCCATCATCTGCGCGACGGTTCTTTGAATGCGCAGGCATTCGAGATAGTGCGAGAGCGCGATCAGGTTCTGTTCGGGCGTTAAACGATAGGTTTTATGCCCCCAATAGCCGTTGGCGAAGGGACCCAAAGCGCCTTTTTTGGCAAACGCCGCCACCCGCTCTTTAACCGCCGTTAGCTGATCTGCGCCGCAAGCGTAAGGAACGCGCGCGTATTTGAACGCTTCGTCGGAGGCTTTTTTCGGATCGGCTGAAAGCGCGGAGACAATATCCACGAAATCAAGCGCGTGAAGTTGATAAAAATGCACGGGGTGATCGTGTAAAAACAGCGCCGCGTTCATCAGCGTTCGCGTCAAAACGGCGTTTAGCGGCGGAACGATACCGAGCGCGTTTTCGACCGCCATAATACCCGCCTTGTAGTGCGAAAAGGTGCAAACGCCGCAGATTCGTTGCGTAAAAAAGCCCGCGTCGCGCGGATCGCGCCCTTTTAATATCTTCTCTATGCCGCGCCACAGCGTCGCGGTAGAGTAGGCTTCGGTTACTACGTTGTCGTCATTCACGACGACCTCCACCCGCAAATGCCCTTCAATTCTGGTTATTGGATCGACTACTATTCTTTTGCTCATTATCTCCCCTTAATTACTAGGCTTTTTTGAAAGCGCTGATTGCGGCGTGCGCAGCTACGCCGATCGCCGTAGCGGTCAAAAGCGCGACCCCGATCTTATCCGCCGTGGCGTCCGCGTCGATAGAGTTGAACGCCTTAGAGGCGAGCGGCTCTTCAAACGGTCCCATCTTGTCCCAAAAATCAGGCTCCGAACATCCGATACAGCCATGCCCCGCCTGCACGGGCCACGAGGTGTGCTGGTTGAAGCGCTCCCTAGAGCAGTTATTAAAGGTATATGGACCCTTGCAACCGACCTTATAAAGGCAGTAGCCGTTTTTCGCGCCCTCGTCGCCAAACTGCTGAACGAACTCGCCCGCGTCGAAATGCCCGCGCCGCTCGCACAGATCGTGAATGCGCAGACCATACGCCCATTTGGGGCGGTTGTAAATATCGAGCGCCGGAAGCGTCCCAAACAAAATATAGTGAAGCACGTTGCCCACGATGTTTTTCTCGCTTGGAGGACAGCCCGGCACGTTGATTACGGGTTTATTGGTAATTTCGCTAAGCGGTTGCGCGTTTGTGGGATTTGGATACGCCGCTTGAACGCCGCCAAAGCTAGAACAGGTTCCAATAGCGAAGATCGCCATCGCGTTTTCCGCCGCTTCTCTAGCGTGTTCCGCGCCCTTTTTGCCTAGCGGTCCGACCGTGAGATAAAACTCGCTTAAACCCGCGGGAATGCCGCCTTCGACCATCAATATATATCTGCCCTTGTAGTTTTTGATCGCCTCTTCCAGATTGTGTTCGGCTTGCCAGCCGCTTGCCGCCATCACCGTTTCGTGATACTCAAGCGAGATATAATCGAAGATAAGGCTATCGATCGTGGGCGCGTCCGTGCGAAGCAGACTTTCGCTGCAACCGGTGCATTCCGCCATGTGTAGCCAAACGACGGGAATGCGATCGGTTAGCTCAGCCGCTTGCGCCACAAGCGGCGCGAAGGACTGCGGCAACGAAAAGAGCGCCGTAACGCCCGCCGCCCATTTCATAAAGTCGCGTCGCGAGATTCCGTTTTCTTCGAGAACCGCGCCGATCGGTTTTTGCTCGTCTAGTTTCGGGGCGTTAGCAAGCGCGTTAAGCCGCGCCGCCAGCCTGTCGCGTAGAGCTTGATATTCCATAATGAACCGCCTTTATAATAATATACGTTTATATTAACGATCTTGCGCTTAAACTTAACTTATATATAATACATTTTTATTAAGAAAACTTATAGGAAAGGCGGCGAATGTGCCTCTCTATCCCCTCCAAAGTCATCGAGATCGACGAGGCGAACAACGCGCTTGTCGATACGATGGGGGTAAAGCGCAAAGTCTCCTTAGACCTAGCGGGCGAACCCGTGGCGCTTGGCGATTACGTCCTAATCCACGTGGGCTTCGCTATGGGCAAGATCGACGAAAAAGACGCGCTTGAGAGCCTTGCGATTTTCAAAGAGATCGCCGAGAAAATGCAAAGCGGCGAGATCGACGAGCGCGACGGGGATTTAGGGCTTGTCGATCGACTATCTTAGCGACTACCGCGACCCGAAACTTATAGCGGCTTTAAGCGCGCAAATTAAATCGGAGGCGACGCGAGCGATCAACATTATGGAGATATGCGGCGGTCATACCCATACGATTATGAAGTATGGTCTGCCACAACTTCTACCCCCAGAGATCAAGTTTATCCACGGACCGGGCTGTCCCGTCTGCGTAATGCCCAAAGAGCGCCTCGATCACGCGATCGCGATCGCCAATATGAAAGATACGATTCTGACGACGCTAGGCGATATGATCCGCGTGCCGGGAAGCAGAGGCTCCCTGCAAGAGGCGAGAGCCAAAGGCGCGGACGTTCGCGCGCTCTATTCGCCGCTTGAAGCGCTAAAAATCGCGGCGGAAAACCCCGATAAGACCGTCGTCTTTTTCGCGATCGGTTTTGAAACGACTACGCCGATGAGCGCCGCGCTGATCGAACGGACGATCGCGAGCGGCGTAAAAAACCTGCTCTTTCACATCAACCATATTCTTGTGCCGCCTCCCGTTTGCGCGATTATGGATAGCGGCGGCGAGATCGACGCGTTTTTAGGTCCTTCGCACGTAAGCGTGATTACGGGAAGCGACATATTCGCGCCGATCGTCGATCGCTACCAAACGCCGATCGTTATTAGCGGCTTCGAGCCGATCGACGCGCTCGAAAGCGTCCTGATGATCGTTCGGCAGTTTAACGAAGGGCGGCGCGAGGCGGAAAACCAATACTCCCGCGCCGTTACGCCAAAGGGCAACGAGAGAGCCAAAGCGCTGATCGATCGCTACTTCGAGCCGCGCGAAACCTTCCGCTGGCGGGGGCTAGGCGACATACCAAAAAGCGGGTTGAAGCTGCGCGATTCATACGCCAGCCTCGACGCTGAAAAAATCTACGCCGAAAAACTGCCAAACGATCCAATCGACGATCACAAGCTCTGTATCTGCGCCGAAATCCTAAAAGGGCGCGCCAAACCAACCGACTGCAAGGTTTTCGCCAAAGCCTGTTCGCCCGCCTCGCCGCTTGGCAGCTGCATGGTTTCTAGCGAAGGCGCGTGCGCGGCATACTATCGCTACGCTCAAACGCTTTAGCGATCGGCGCTTTTGCGATAAAACCGCGCGCGGCAAGACGGCGGTCGAGCTAAATTTTGTCGAGCGTAAAACAAAGCGGCGATACAATACCGTTTTCGCGCCGCGAGTTAGGCGGGCAAAACCGCCGCGCGGATTTGAAACGGACGAAAAGGAGAGAAAATGAGAGGGGCGTTGGCGGCGGTCGTTTTATCGCTATGCTTACGCGCGTTCGCGCAAGAAGAGCTTGAATACCTCGATAACTACAGAAAGGCTTTGCGCCTATCCGGAAACGATATAAGCGCGGGCGCGCTTTTGTGCAAAAGCGAAGGCGGCTCGATCGGCTTTTTCGCCGAGCTGTCTCCATACGGCTCGGATCGACAGATCGCGGGGGAAAACGTTCCGGAAAATATGATCTTTCGCGTCTCTTACTACCGCAAAAACGAGAAAAGCGGCGAGATTACGCGGTATTTTGAGGAGGACGTCGCCGTGTTGAGCGTCGATTCAAAAGAGCGCTTTCGCTTTACCTTTATAGATAGCCCCGCGATTTTATATCTGGAGCTGATCGATCCGAATATGAAGCCGATCAAAGTCGGCGAGGCGTTGAGCGGCGTAAAAATCGTAAAACTTGACAAGCGCGACGACATATATGTTGAAAATATTGTTAGGCTACGAGAAAACGACGCTAAAGCGATAACGTGCGATCTTCGCGTTAAAACCGCGCATCTGCAAAAATAGATGAAAGCGACGGCTTTCGCAAACGCCCGCAGGCGGATTGGCGAAATAAAAACGGCGGTTTTAACGAGCGTCCAAAAGCTAGCGATACGAACAAAAACAAAGGCGTTCGCAAACGCTTGCGATCTGGCTAAAACGGCGATTGCCGCAAACGCCAAAAAACTAGCGCGTCAAACGAAAGCGGCGATAGGCGAAGACCTATATTTGGCGCTCCTTACGCTGGTTTTCGGCGGCGTTTACCTCTATCTATTGGCGACGACTCGTTTCGCGCTTAAGTTTGTCGCGCTGTGGTCTGGCGCGGCGGGCGCGGTCTTTTATTACGCGTGCTATTTCGCGCCCGCGTTCTGCGCGAGCAAACTGCTTGGAACGCAAGCCAAAACGCCGCGAGCGATCGCGTTAGCGCAACGTTTTACGCGAGCGATCGCGTTGGCGTTTGTCGTCGTTATGTTTTTTGCCGTATTGTCGTTAGCGCCTATCGCGCTGATCGCGGCGGGCGGCTACGATAAGGGCGAATGCTTTGGCGCGGCGTTCGGCGGCGCGTTTATCGGGTTGGCTATATTTACCTGCTTAATCGAACGTTTCAAGAGAGGCGAAAGTAGATGACGTTTTTGTCGGTTTTTAGCGGTTTTATAATCGGGTTTGTCTGCTGGAAAGGCTGTTTCGTATTCGCGAGGGCGATCGCCGCCGCGCTTTTTGACGTTGAAAGCCTAGCGCCTGCGGGGGTCAAGATCGCTTACGGAGGCGTTTTCTTATTTTTGTGCGGGACGACGGCGCTTTTGTTGCTCATATATCCGATATATTCGTTTATTGTCGCCGACGCGAGCGCGGGCGAGTTTTATCTTAACGTCGCCGCCTCTTATGTCGGCTCCGTATTTGGATTTTTGGGTTTGTTGTATTTGCGGCTGTTTGTGGAAACCAAGAAAAAAAACGAGGCTGAAAATTTATGAATATTCGCGTCTATTACGAGGATACCGACTCGCTTGGAATGGTCTATCACGCGAACTACCTAAAGTTTATAGAGCGGGCGCGAAGCGAGGCGTTTTTCGCGATCGGACAGAAACCCGAAAACGTTGGCGCGTATTTCGTCGTTCGATCGATGAACGTTCGTTTTATCAGATCGGCGAAGCTAGGGGATACGCTAGAGGTCAGATCGCGCCTAAAAGAGCTTCGCGCCGCCTCGTTTTGGCTTGAGCAGGAGCTATGGCTGGATCAGACCCTAATTTTTAGCGCCGAAGTCGAAATCGTTTCCGTAAAAGAGACGAAACCCGTCAAGATCGACGAGGCGACCAAGCGGCTGCTGACCAGCGTTTTTCCTTATTCGATCGGCGGCAGAAGCTGATTAACCGGACCTTCGGGCGGCGGCGGCGCCAAAACAAAACGCGCGTTTTTGATCTGATAGATTTTGATCGGGTATTGAATCTGATTGTCCTCCAGCTCAAGTCCGAAAAGTTCCACCCTTGGAGAGTAATCGCCGCCGTTTCTTTGGCTGATCATAGCCGCCATCGCGCTAGAGGCGTAAGCCGTCCAGTCAAAGCGTAGATCGTTGCGCAACAGTTGATTTATATCGCGTAAAGTCATATTGCCCGGTCCTATGGCGTTGGCGATATAAAGATTTTTTACGTCGTCGCTCTGGGGCAAGGTGAGCAATAGCGGGTTGTAGTTCATCTGCGTGCTTAGCGCGGAGGCGATGCGAATATCGTTGAAAGTAATCTGCGAAAGCGCCATGCTCGTTCTTACCGGCTGCGTATTCAGCAGTATCGACGCGCCGGCTCCGATCTTGTGCGTTTTGAATAGCTGCGAAAAATTAACGCGCGGATTATCGAGCGTAACGCGAGAGGCGGGCGTAGGCAAAATAGCGTCCGCCGCCGCCGTAATTTTTTGGCTTAACGCGCTTGGCTCGCTAAGCACGAAGGTGCGAAAGCGATTGGCGTATTGACTTAACGCCTCTAATTGCCTAGGATAGTCGATGCCGCCGAAATACAGGTTGTTCGGCGCGTAAATAATCTCGTTTCTGTTAACGGTAGGGATATAAAGCTCGATTGTCGGGTTCATGGAGGCGATAGTTCTCGCGCCGTCCACCGTTAGCGCCGCTAGAGCGCGGTTGAAACCGGCGGCTTCGATCTCTTTAACGGCGTTCTCTAGGCTCTCTGGCTTTTCGTCCGCGGAATCAAACACGCGCATTTCAAAAGGTTTGCCCTTGCTAAGCAGATAGGCGCTTACGCTGTTTGAAACGATCACCGAATACCGCCCGATCGACTCGCTCGGAATCAACACCGCGATTCTCTCTCCGTTCACCTGCGGCATCGAGAGATTCAAAAACGCCGCCAGCCGTTGATATTCGGCGCTAAGGCTGCCGTCGTCGTTGGCGTTATTGTAACGCGCTAAAAAGGAGAACTCTTTCTCTTCTTTTAATAGCCGCGCCAAACAACGCGCGTCGCAAGGCTGAGGCGAAACGTCGATCGCCTCGTTTGTGGCGGCGCCGATCGGAGAAAATAGTCTGGGCTGGCTCGGCTCTGCGAGTAGCGCGACGGAAACCATAATAAACGTCAACCACTTTTTCATAGCCCGTGATTATATGCATAGTTTGCTTCGCCGCGTAAAAAAATCGTAAATAACTAAAATTCGATAGATATACTAAACATTATTTAAGGAAAATAGGCGTATGATCGCCTGTTCCAAAATTCAAAGGAGGAAACATGAAAGGTTTGTTAGTTGGCGCAAATACGCTTTTCAGAGCGGCGATCGCCGCGGGAGTCCTGACGCTTAGCGCGTTCGCGGCGGCTCCTAGCGGTCCGCTGGTTACTACCGATTGGCTCGCCGACAATCTTAAAGACGCGAAGATTCGCGTTATCGAGGTGAGCGTAAATCCGGGCGTTTACGAGCGCGGTCATATTCCGGGCGCGGTTAATTTCTCGTGGCATACCGATCTTAACGACAAGGTAAAGCGCGACATTGTAAGCCGCGCCGATTTTGAGAAGTTGCTTTCTAAAACGGGCGTGGCGAGCGATACGACGGTTATTCTCTACGGCGACACAAATAATTGGTTCGCCGCGTGGGGCGCGTGGGTATTCGATATTTACGGCGTTAAGAACGTCAAGCTGCTAGACGGCGGGCGCGTAAAGTGGGAGAAGGAAAACAAGCCTCTCGACAACCGCGTTCCCGAATACAAGGCGACGAATTTCAAGGTCGCGGACATTAACGACGCGCTTCGCGCGCGCCTTACGGACGTGCTAAGCGTCGCAAAAGACGGCAAGAAAGCCAAACTGCTCGATATTCGATCGCCCGACGAATACGCGGGCAAGGTTTTCGCCCCCGCGGGCATTCAGGAGCTTAGCATTCGCGCTGGACATATTCCTGGCGCCGTGAACGTGCCTTGGGGCAAAGCGGTGAACGAAGACGGCACGTTTAAATCCAAGGCGGAACTCCAAGAGCTTTACGCGAGCGTGGGCGTGGACGGCAAGCTGCCGGTAATTACCTATTGCCGCATAGGGGAGCGCTCTAGCCACACTTGGTTCGCTCTGGCGAAGATTTTGGGATATAAAGCCAAAAACTACGACGGTTCTTGGACGGAATACGGCAACTCGGTAGGAGCGCCTATCGACAATCCCGCCGGCACGATCTGGGCGGCTAAATAGTCTTATCCTTAGAGGGTTTAGGATAAGCGACTTTTCTCGCGGGAGCGGTCGGCTCCCGCGTCAATTCCATCTCAAGTTGGTCGTATGTCTTGGCAGAAAATTACCGCGCCCGTTCTGATCGCCGCCTCTTGCGCTTTCGCCTATTATCTTAGCTTTGTCGAAGCGGGCAGAACGCCCTCTTTTGCTTTTGTCGTCGGATTTGTTTTCGGCTTTGTTATGCAAAAAAGCCGCTTCTGTTTTTACTGCCATATACGAGACTATATAGAGGATAAAAATCCAAACGGCGTTTTAGCGCTTCTATTGGCGCTTGCGATCGGGCTGATTGGTTATACGATTGTCGTTTCAAGCTGGCTTCCTACTCCCGCGCCAAACAATCTGCCGCCCGATATTCACGCGGGACCGGTAAGCGAGGTTTTGGCGCTTGCGGGCGCGGTTTTCGGATTTGGCATGGTTTTATCAAAGTCGTGCGTGGCGGCGCACTGGTATCATTTAAGCGAAGGCTCGATCGGCTCGCTTATCGCGCTGTGCGGCGTAGCGCTGGGATTTTTTATCGGCTTTAACTCTTGGAACGCGCTTTATAGTTTTCGGATCGCCGATTCGCGGATTATATGGCTGCCCGCGTATTTTGGCTACTCGATCGCGCTCGTCTTACAACTGGCGATCTTAGGCGCGATCGCGGCGTTTGTCTGGAAGTTTTCGCTCAAACCGCCGAGAGAAAGCCCAAAACCTCTCGCGACTTTCAAAGAGATATACGATCGTTTTTTCGCTCAAAGCTGGAGTTACTATGTAGGCGGCGCGATCATCGGCGCGCTTGGATTTTTGATTATCATTTGGACTAAGCCGCTTGGCGTTACCGCCACGATCGCCTCTTGGACGCGCTTTTTTAGCGGCGCTTACGATCTGATACCCGCGCGGCTACACGGATTAGACGGCTTTGCGGGATGCGGGTCTTTGCCCGCGAATTTCTGGCTTAATACCGACGCGCTTTTACTGCTTGGGTTAGTTGTAGGTTCGTTTGCCTCTTCGTTTGCGGCGAACGATTTCGAGCTTCAAAAACCGACGCTTAAAGAGAGCGCGTTAAGTTTTGTCGGCGGCGTTTTGCTTGGATTTGGCGCGATGATCGCGCTTGGTTGCACGATCGGAACGCTGCTTAGCGGCATTCACGCGGGCGCGTTAAGCGGTTGGGTTTTCGCGCTTGGCATGATACTGGCTATTTGGAGCGCGCTAAAAATCAAAAACAAATTTATCGCTTAACCCGACGCGTCGGACGTTTCGCGCAAAAATCAAAACAAATTTGCCGTTTTGCCTAGCGCGATAATTTCTCAAATTAGAGCGGACGAAAAACAAAAACAGATCCGCCGTTTAACCCGACGCGCTAGACCCTTCGTTGACGCTTCGCAAACGCGCGATATTTTGCGATTATTGCCGCTATTACTCTTGCGATCCGCGTTATCCTCGCGATTGTTTATCCTCGCTTTGCGACAAAACGCTTAGCCTTTCTCGCTAATTATGCTCGCAAAATACCATCGTCGCCCCCGCGACTTTCCCGTCATTCCCGCGAAGCGCCCGCTCCGAAAGGAGCGCAAGGCGCTAAGGAAAGCGGAAATCCATATTCCCGTCATTCCTGCGAAAGCGGAAATCCATCTTTCTCACGCCTTCTGAGCGTCTGGATTCCCGCCTTCCTATGCG
This sequence comes from Helicobacteraceae bacterium, assembly GCA_031258155.1. Classification (NCBI taxonomy): domain Bacteria; kingdom Pseudomonadati; phylum Campylobacterota; class Epsilonproteobacteria; order Campylobacterales; family Helicobacteraceae; species Helicobacteraceae bacterium. Next base: position 47,465 of record JAIRNH010000059.1, read on the forward strand.
ATTACGAAGCGCTTTGCGCTTCTATCGCTCCTCTCGGGCATAGCAGAAAACAAAACCCCCAAACCCAAAACGCTTAAAAAACAACAACAATCGTCAAAAAAAGAAAACCAATTCATTCTCTTTTAAGGTCAATTTATCTACTATTGACGCGCTACATTTTATTACGAGGGGGTTAGCTATGAAAACGCTATCGCAAGGAGGAGTCAATTTGACTCAATCGACATTAGGAGACGATGTTGTTACTGGGCAATCATCGTTAAACAATCGCGTAAATAACGCGATCAATAGAGATCGATCTCTCTTAACTAATGCTAAAACTTCAGCTTTGGTTAAGTTTGGAAATCCTCTCTCTCTCTCTCTCTCTCTCTCTCTCTGCTCTTTAGCCTCTTTTTAGCGCTAACATTAACCGGTTGCGGCGGTAGTAGCGGCGGCGGAGGCGGCAACAATAACAACAACAACGGAAACGAAAACAAAAAAACCGAAGTTTCCATTAGCGGCTCCTTTAACGCAAGCGGCTTAAACATAAACGAAGACGATCTGCAAGACGAACCGCAACCATCATCGATCTATACCGGCGACGCTGAGTTTATCGCAAAAGGTTTTATTGAACCGGCGGCGGTTGACGGCGTTATAGAGGGCAGGCTTAAAATTAAAGGCAGCGTTTTCCCTATTGTAGGAACCTACGATAAGGTGGATAAACATCTTTCAATCGTCGCGGCTTCGGAAGATCGCTTTATATTTATATCGGCGGGTTACGATATAAACGCTACCGAGCCAGTATTTGCAAGTCCAAAAATTAAGACGATCACAAGCGACGGAGACGTAACAATCGCTCCTTCGCCTACGATTAACGTTCCGAACGACAATGAAAAGCTGACGGGCGAGGAAACTATTACCGTAGAGGAACCTCCCGCTACCGCAACGATACCGGAGAAGCTTAGGGGGACTTGGTATAGGTGCCAAGACTTTGCCCAATGCGATAAGCTAGTTATTAGCGAATACGGCGCAGCCCTACATGTGCGCACGGCGACTAGCGACTGGACTGATCTTACCTCTTCCTATCTACTTAGCGCCTCTAGCGACGAGGTTAATGTTACTGTAGATTACACGGAAGGCTCGGGCTATAGAAAACACGGGATTAGGCTGTTAGCCGAGGGCAAACTAGAAATATCGTTTGGCTCCGACGCTAGAACAAGCGTAGCCGAAGCCAATGCAGAACCCAGTATTGGAGTTTGGGAGGACGACGTCGCATACTTCGTTAAAGCAAACGATCCCAACCCGCACGACGCTAGCGGTATTCAGGCGTATTTTCCGCATATTGATTTAGAAGGGGCGACGATAAGCAATCATCGAGCAAGGATTGATACGTATCACGGCGTAACAGTCGACGACGATTATAGACAGAAACTTGCGACTAACGGTTTTGCGAAGGATGGCGACGACAACAACTACTGGATAAAACCTGGCGTTTCTGTCGGCGACGAAAAACATGATCTTACCGTTGATATAGGCGAAGATTACAGAGAAGTTATATTGGGGGCGACCTTAGTAGAAGGCTCGTCGCATAACGCGTTTGTGCTTGACGCGCTTCGCCTTCAGTTTGGAGCCGTCTTGCCCGCTACTAAGACGAACGGCGTTAGTCGCGCTTACCACGTTAATTTTACTAAGGGTAGCGCAAATGGTAACAAGGCGTATTTGGACGCTTTGTTTAACAAACTTGAGGCAAGCGGTAATTTCAGGATAATTGAAAGAAATAAGCAGCAAGACGATGGAGACCATTATATCCAGTATTCGGCTGTGTCCGTAGCTAAAGTAAACGGTCATTGGACGCGCATTCAAGGCAGATATTACGATAATAATAGCGATGCGTCTTTAGGCTTCTATATTGCGGACGACGCTTCGTTTAAGTATCACGGGCTTTAATTCGCAAGATATAAAAGCCTTTGCGACAGGCTTTAAGCGCTAGTAGCGTTAGAAAACCGACTAGGCGATCCTAGCTACTTGGTTATCTAGCGACTCCCCCTTCTTTGAGAGAGAGGGGAGGGGGAGTTTGAAATAGATGTTATAGACGGGCGCTAGGAAAACTAAGCGTTTCCTCGCGCGAGCGGCGAGCGTAATAAGTAGCGTTACGTATAAAGAGACGCTAGGAAAACCAAACGCCCGTCTTAACGACAAGACGCAACTGCGCTATAGATACGCGCTATAACTATCAAGGCGGCTTTTTACTAAAGCGTTTTGTCTTTAACAAATCGGCGATCGCTTTCACGTTACGATCGCCGCGATTACTGCAAATCGTCGATCATAACTACGCTACGCAACTTGGTTTAAGCGATGATAGCGATTGAGCGCGTCGCCATTTCTCGCGCTATTTGTTATTCCCGTAAATCGCGTGGGTAGGAGAACAAGGCGCGAAGGAAGACGTACGCAAAGGCGATAATCCGTATTCTTGTCATACCCGCGAAAGCGGGAATACATAAAAAGTTAAAATTTATGTAACGCGTTTGCGTTATGATTGTTTGAAAGAGGCGAATACCCGCTTGCTATCGTAGGGTATTTCGCGTCGATCTGCGCCGTTAGCTCTTTGGTTATATAGGTCTCGTAACTTTCGTTTTTATCGCGCGGATTGTCGAAATACCAGCTAGTTCCTCCGTC
>JAIRNH010000060.1 GCA_031258155.1 Helicobacteraceae bacterium
ATAGCCGAATCGATGGCTTGCGGCGCGATCTGCGCCGTTACGGACGTAGGCGATAGCGCCAAGATCGTAGGCGATCTAGGCTTTGTCGCTCCTCCAAGAGAGCCTGAAGCGTTGGCAAAAGCGATAGAAAATGCGCTTGAGAGATCGAAAAACGAACCCGAACTAGGCGAGCGTATCAGATCAAGCGTAATCGATCGCTTTTCGCTTGAAAGAATGGCGGATAGGACGCTTGAGGCGCTTAATCAAACTACGATCGCTTTTATTATTACGGGGCTTAATGTTGGCGGCGCGGAGACGACGCTGTATAAGTTATTAGAAAGGCTCGATCGCCGACGTTTTCGCCCTTATGTTATTTCGCTAACCGGAAACGGCGATCTTACGCCTAAGTTTGAGGCGCTTGGCTTTCCTATTCGAGCTATAAACTTAAGAAACCCGTTTAATTTTTTCGCGCTTATAATCGCGCTACGCAGAATAAAGCCCGATATTGTTCATACATGGATGTATCACGCCGATCTAATCGGGGCGATCGCGGCGCGTTTCGCGAGCGCAAAAAAGATCGCGTGGTGTATTCGCAACTCCAATCTCGACAAGGATAAAACAAAACTTTCCACAAGGCTGGTAGTAAAACTCTGCGCAACGCTCTCAAAACGGCTGCCAAAAACTATTATATCTTGTTCCGCGGCGGCGGCAACAATACACGAAGAGCTAGGCTACGATCGCTCCAAAACGCGAGTTATTCCAAACGGATTTGATCTAAGCGTTTTCAAACCCGATATAGCCGCGAGAGCCAAGATCAGAAAAGAGTTGGCGCTCGACGATCAAACGCCGCTAATTGGCTTAATCGCAAGATACGATCCGCAAAAAAATCATATCGGCTTTATCGAGGCGGCTGCTCTGATCGCAAAAAGAGTTTCGCGAACGCGTTTTGTTCTTGTCGGCAAGGGGATCGACGGCGCGAACGAAACGCTTGCGGAGGCGATCGCGGCGAAAAACCTAACCGACAAGTTTTCGCTTATCGGCGCTCGCGAGGATATTCCCGCGATCTGCGCGGCTTTAGACGTTTTGGTTTCATTCTCTTCCTATGGCGAGGCTTTTCCAAATGTGCTGGGCGAGGCGATGGCTTGCGGCGTTCCGTGCGCCGCGACGGACGCGGGGGATAGCGCCTATATTGTCGGCGACACGGGCAAGATCGTTGAAATAGGCGACGCGCGGGCGCTTGCCGACGCCGTTTTAGAAATTTTTGCGCTAAGCAAAAAAGATCGGCGCGTTTTAAGCCAAAGGGCAAGAGATCGAATCGAGAAAAACTTTGAAATAGGCGATATGGTAAAACGCTACGAAGCGTGTTACGAGGAGCTGTTATGTGCGGCGTAGTCGGCTATTTAGGAGGCGCGGTTAGCGAAACAATCGCTCTTAAAATGAGCGAGGCGATCGCGCATAGAGGACCGGACGATAGCGGCGTATGGATCGACCAAAGCGTCGGCGTGGTTTTGGCGCACCGCAGACTCTCCGTCGTCGATCTCAGCGCGGCGGGCGCGCAACCGATGATAAGCGCGAGCGATCGATTTGTTATCGTCTATAACGGCGAGATATACAACCATTTAGAGCTTCGCGCCTCGCTGCCGATCAATTGGCGCGGGCATAGCGACACCGAAACGCTAATCGAGGCGATCGCCGCTTGGGGCGTGGAAACGACGCTGCAAAAGTGCGTTGGCATGTTTGCCTTCGCGCTATGGGATCGCGCCGAAAAAGCGCTCTTTTTGGCGCGCGATCGTTTTGGAGAAAAGCCGCTTTATTACGGATTCGCAAACGGCGTTTTTATGTTCGCCTCCGAGTTAAAAGCGCTGAGGGCGCATCCTGATTTTGACGCTACGATCGATCGCGACGCGCTTGCGATGTTTGTTCGGTGCGGTTATATCAACGCGCCGTATTCGATCTATAAAGCGATCAAAAAACTGCGGCAGGGCTTTTTTTTGACGCTAAAAAACGGCGAACTAAACGAAAAACAATACTGGAACGCGTTAGACGCGGCTATAAAAACGCCGAGAGAGGATTTAGGCGACGCGGAGGCGATCGACACTCTCGATTTTCTGCTTCGCCGCTCGATTAAATCTCAGATGATCGCCGACGTGCCTTTGGGCGCGTTTCTTAGCGGCGGGGTCGATAGCTCCGCGGTCGTCGCGCTTATGCAGGCGCAAAGCTCTCGCCCCGTCAAAACCTTTACGATCGGTTTTGACGAAACGGAATACAACGAGGCGCCGCACGCGTTATCTGTCGCTAACCATCTGAAAACCGATCACACGGAGCTTTACCTAACGGGCGCGGACGCGCTCGCCGTTATCGAGAAGTTGCCAGAACTATACGACGAGCCGTTTGGAGACAGCTCGCAGATACCGACTTTCCTAGTCGCGCAAATGACGCGGCGGCATGTTACGGTCGCGTTAAGCGGCGACGGCGGCGACGAACTTTTTTTAGGCTACGATCGCTACTTTTTAGCCGAACGTATCGCTAAAAAAATCGGTTGGCTACCCGCCATTTTTCGCGCCGCGCTAGCCAAGCCTTTTTCGACTTTGGGGCGCTTTGGTCGCGTCGGCGATCGTCTGTCGAATATTGCCAAAATCGCCTCGTTCAAAAACGAGGAGGAGTTATACCTATATCTGCTTAGCTCTTTCAAGAATCCAAACGAGATAGCGCTGGGCGCGAACGAGCCGCCGCAAATTAGCGCGAAGGCGATTAGCGATCTTAGCCGCAAGGTTCGCTATCTCGATCAGGTCGATTATCTAAGCGGCGATATTCTCGTCAAGGTCGATCGCGCCGCTATGGGCGTTAGCTTAGAGACCCGCGCCCCTATGCTAGATCATCGTTTAGCGGAGTTCGCGTGGAGTTTGCCGCGCAGGCTTTTAGCGCGCGAGGGCAAAAGCAAATGGCTTTTGCGGCAGGTTCTCTATCGCTACGTTCCAAAAGAGATTATCGATCGCCCGAAAATGGGCTTCGGCGCGCCGATCGATCGCTGGCTAAGAGAGGATTTAAGAGATTGGGCGGACGATCTATTAAGCGTCGATCGTCTAAAATGCGAAGGTTTTTTTAACCCCGATCCGATCGCGCGAATGTGGCAAGAACACCGATCGGGCGATAGACGTTGGCATTACTATTTGTGGAATATACTGCAGTTTCAATTGTGGCTTAACTATATAAAAACCAACAAAGGAGATAAACGATGAGCGGCGCGAATCCAGAGAGAGAGAGAGAGACAAGCGGCGCGAGCGAAGAGATCGCGCGCGGCGAGCGGTTTGCTTTTGGCGATAATTGGGCTAAGTTTTTAGAAAACCTAAGCGAACTTCAGATCGAAGAGGCGCAAAACGATCTTAAAAAGATGTTAGAGGTCGATTCCTTAGAGGGCGAGCGCTTTTTAGACGCTGGTTGCGGCAGCGGGATTCATTCGCTCGCCGCTCGCCGCTTGGGCGCAAATGTCGTTAGTTTCGACTACGATCCAAAAAGCGTAGCCTGCGCGTTGGAGCTTAAACGCCGCTACTACGCGGACGATCCTAATTGGGCGATTGGCGAAGGCAGCGTTTTAGATAGAGATTATTTAAGCGGATTAGGCGAGTTTGACATAGCGTATTCATGGGGCGTTTTGCACCATACGGGCGCTATGTTCGACGCGCTCGCCAATATAGAAAAGCTTGTCGCGCCAAACGGCAGGCTATTTATCTCGATATATAACGATCTAGGAGGCGCCTCGCGCCGTTGGCGGTTAATCAAAAGAGCCTATAACGCCTCGCCAAAAATTATTCGCGCGTTAATCGTGGCGCTGTGCTATCCTCGCATTTGGGGACCAACCGTAATTAGAGATTTTCTGCGCCTAAAACCCTTTGAAACATGGCGCAACTACGCCAAGAGCAGGGGAATGTCCCCGCATAGAGACGTGATAGATTGGGTGGGCGGTTACCCGTTCGAGGTAGCCAAACCCGAAGTTATCTTTGAGTTTTACCGCGACAAAGGTTTTACGCTTAGCAAATTATTCACATGCGCCGGCGGTCATGGTTGCAACCAGTATGTTTTTGCTCGTCGGCAATCGTCTAGCAAATCCGTCAAGCCGCGTCCGAAGAAAACAAAAATATAGCCCGACTTTTTTGGTCTTGCCCGTTATAAGCGGCTTTTAAATCGCGTTTGCGCGCGTCGGTTATGCTGGCGACGTCGCGTCCCTTAGATTTGTATGGTAGAAGCGGGAAGTTGTCAAGAGCGTCGGCGTAGTTAGCGCTTGCTTAAGCGGGACGCATACGCTTGTTCCGTCATTTCCGCTATTTGCCATTCCCGCGTTTTTTAACGCGGGGATCCAGAGCAACGATCAATAAAGAGATGGATACCCGCCTTCGCGGGTATGGCAGAGAGGGTTTTTATTTCCGCAACGAAGCGTAAAAACGGCTGGATAAGCGAGCGCCGTCATTCCCGCGCGGAGCGATAGGGCGGTTTGCCGCCCGTAATCGCGAAGGAGGGCGGGGATCCATCTCTCGCGCCTTCGGCGTATTTGGATACTCGTTTTAACGGGTATGACAGAGAGGGGACGGTATGCGTTAAAGCGGCGATCAAACGCGCAGACGGAGAAGTATGGATGCCCGCCTTTTTCCGCGACGGACGGAGGGTTTTCCGTCATACTCGCGGAGCGCCCGCTTGCTTGCTTTCGCTTGGCGCAAAGGAATGCGGAAATCATCTTCTCTCTGTCATTCCCGCGCGGAGCGATAGAAGCGCGGGCGCTTCGTAATCGCGGAGGAAGGCGGGAATCCATAGAA